>CAJLTZ010000033.1 GCA_905209725.1 uncultured Muribaculaceae bacterium | reverse complement strand
TAGCCCGCTATGCTCCTTCGCCTGCAAGACCGAATATGAGGCACATCTGCGACCCTTGCGTTAACATTTTTTGTGGGATGGGGTCTAAGATTGCTGATGCGGCTGGAAATATCGGAGCCCGTTCCCACATCCGGGGACGGGCTCTTAAAATAAGATATTTGATAGAAAACCGATATGGAAATTCAGGAAATAAAGAAGGAATTTTTCTGCTATCGCAATGGTATGCTTGGCGAGACACTGCGCCGCTATGGTGATCCACACAAGATAATTTTCGGCCTCGATGTGCCACAGATTGCCTCCATAGCACGCACTATAGGCACTTCCATGCCTCTCGCGGAGGAATTATGGGCAGATGCCGACGTGCGTGAATCGCGACTTCTCGCAAGCTATCTCTTCGACCCCGCCGTGGTAACCGAAGAGAGAGCAATTTCGCTGGCTTTGGACGTGCGCACGCAGGAGGAGGCCGACATGCTGGCCTTCCGCCTGCTCAAACGCCTCCCCCATGCCGCCTCCCTGCTCACCAAACTTGAGGAGGCTTTTCAGGATTCCGACGCCGCACGTATGACTGCGAAGGCCTTGCGGGCACACATTGACTGACAGCTGCAAAATTAACCCTGCAATCACACTGGCTTGAAGATCTTGCCGTCGCATTGACAACGCATCGACGTAAGCACATGCGTAGCCACATCCTCCGGCGTTATCTTATAGAATTTTGCCGTCAACGAATTGGGATACTTATTGAAGAATGGTTCCGGACTCCAGAACCATTCTAATTTTTTTATCGAGGGAATGCTTTGGGCCGCCTTGTGAATCTCAAATATCCTGCTTCGGGCACTCACGCATATGCACTGCTCACCATCCTGAAGAGTGGCAAGCAGTATATAATGATGCTTCATGCGCGTGTCGGAGGCTTGTTCGGCGGGTGTGGATTGGTGCGAAATTGTAAGATGCCGCCCATGACGTGAATTGATTTCATTCATCATTCGGCGGAATATGGGCCCATGGGCGGAGGTGTCGGGAAGCTCGTAATAATAGATGTAGAGATGTATCATCTCATGAATCAGCGTGTCCTCAATCTGCGACTGCTCCATATCCATGCGGCAACTGATTCCCATCATGCAGTGCGACGGGCTATGGGCGCCTTTGGGTTTCACTCGTGGATGACGCAACACTCCCAGCTGGCGGATGGACTGCGTGACTCTCAGCGTCACTTCGGGAAGTTTTCCGTCAAAGATCGTTTCATTGAAATAGTTGTATTTCTCCTTTACGAATTTAAGATTAGCTCTCATAATGCAAATATAATAAAAGATGATGTGATATAGGCCGATTTTAGGGAACAAATGCGAATCGCCCCTTGTTAATATTGTGACTCCACTATTATAAAGTCGAAAGTTTAACTCCACTATAAAAGCGCAGACTATGGATCATGATCATACATCCCGTGGCAACAATTCCACGGCAGCAGATATACTAAGGAAACAACTTGGCAAGGACCGCGTTCTCACGGGCAATCTCATCCGCGAGATATATGCACGCGATGCCTCCTATTTCGACATCAAACCGGAGATGCTCGTTCGCGCCCGCAGTTTTGAGGATGTGAGCGCGATTGTGGCCGCGGCGCGCAGTTGCGGCACATGTGTCACATTCCGTGCCGGCGGAACATCCCTCTCGGGACAAAGTGTCAATCGCGGCATCATCTGCGAGTTGCGCAATAATTTCCGACAGTGCGAAGTGCGCGACAGCGGTAAAAAAGTCTGGTTCGAACCGGGACTCACAGCCTCGCAGGTCAACCGTATTCTTCGGCCGCATCATCATAAATTAGGTCCCGATCCGGCATCCTCCTCCGCCGCCATGATGGGTGGCATCCTTTCCAACAACAGCAGCGGCATGGAGGCCGGAGTGCGATATAATTCCTATCATATGCTTCGGACGATTGAGTTCATGCTCCCCAGCGGCAATTGCTACAACACTGCTCTCACCGAGGATCGTCGTCGATTCGAACGTGAGGAACGTGAGCTCTGCCATGGCCTGATGCAGATAAGGAAGGAGATTCTTGACGACAACGAAATCGCCGAGCGTATCCGCAGAAAATACCTGATAAAGAATGTTACCGGATATTCGATGAATTCCTTCATCGATTATGACAATCCGATGGATATCTTTGCCCATCTGCTTATCGGAAGCGAGGGTACGCTTGCCTATATCATCTCCGCAGAACTCGCCACAGTGCCGCTCTATTCCCATTACACATCTTCGATGCTATATTTCGACGATGTGACATCGGCTGCGGCTTCTGCCCGCTGGTTGGGCGAGAGCGGCGCACTTGCCGTGGAGATTATGGACTACGCCTCGCTTAGGAGCGTGCCTGGCCACGGCGAACATTATCCCAAGGGAGCCACGGCGATGCTTGTGGACTATGGCGCCGACAGCAGCGAGCACCTGGCCGACATAGTGGGGCGTGCCGCTGATGGCATCCGCAATCTGAAGGGTCTTTTCCATCAGGATGATTTCACCCACACTGTGGAAGAACGCCAAAAACTCTGGAAGATACGAGACGGCATCTTCCCATGCGTGGCCGGCGCAAGAATCCCGGAATCAACCGTGGTGCTCGAGGATGTGGTGGCGCCCGTCGGCAAACTCGACCGCCTTGTTGAGGGTGTGCAGGGATGTTTCGCAAAGCATGGCTATAAAGGCGCGATTTTCGGACATGCTCGCGACGGCAACATCCACCCGCTCGTGACTCCTCTCATGAAGCGCTATGACGATAAGGAGAATTTCGCACGCTTCATCGATGATTTCGTGGAGTGCGTGCTGCGTCTCGACGGTTCGCTGAAGGGAGAGCACGGCACCGGCCGTGCCATGGCGCCCTTTGTGGCCAGGGAATGGGGCGAGAAGATCTATTCCATGATGTGCCGCGTCAAGAAACTCGCCGACCCCGACTGCATTTTCAATCCCGGCGTAATAATCAACGATGACCCCAACGCCCATATGCACCCGATGAAGAGCATGGATATCTTCGGCGCACCGCTCGGATATGACCAGGCCGACAAGTGCATGGAATGCGGATATTGCGAGCATGTGTGTCCATCGAGAGCCTTGACCCTGACTCCTCGCCAGCGTCTGCAGGCTCGCCGAATCATAGCCAGGGCAGGCGACCCGAAACTCGAGAAGGAATACCATTATATCGGCAATGAGACGTGTTGCGTGGATGGCAGTTGCCAGCTCCCGTGCCCCATGGGTATCAACACCGGCACCGTGACTGATGCAATAAGGGTCAACATTGATGCCACCCTCTTCGAGAAGGCATTGAGCGCCTCAGCCTCGAGATACGGCACTGTGGTGAGCGGTATTCGTGGTGTGTTGAAGGCAGCTGTGGCTGCGGAGAAGGTGGTGTCGCCATATCCGCTGATTTGGGCTGCCGATTTCATGCACAGAATATACAATCAGGTGCCGCACTGGTCAAAATATTTCCCATTCCCCGCAAAACTCCACTGGCGCGAACCGGAACGCCCGGATTATATCTATTTCCCGGCCTGCATCACGCGGATTTTCGGCGGCTCCACCCTTGGCAAGGATGACCTGATAAAAGTGATTGTCCGGCTTGGCGACCGCGCCGGCTATCAGGTGGCGGTGCCCAAGGAGGTGCATGGCCTCTGCTGCTCGCAGATATGGGAGCACAAGGGCGACCCCGAAGGTCAGAAACTCACCGCCAACAAGACCGTGGAGGCATTCTGGCGTCTGAGCCGCGAGGGAAGGATTCCTGTGGTGTGCGACACCACTTCCTGCACCCATACCCTTATCACTCTCGGCAAAAAGGAAGTGCTCACGGAGGAGAACCGCGAGCACTATGATAAGATCCGAATCCTCGATATCACGCAATGGCTTGAGGAGGATATATTGCCAAGACTGAATGTAACGGCACGCAAGAAAAGAGTGTTGCTGCATCCCACATGCGCGGCACGCGTCGCCGGACTCGACAAAAGCATGGAGCGCATTGCCGCGATTTGCAGCGTGGAATATGTGGTGCCATCCGACGCCCATTGCTGCGGAGCGGCAGGCGACAGAGGGTTTATCTTCCCTGAGATATCTTACAGCGCTGTCAAGGAAGAGCGCGAGGATATCGGCAAAGAGGAATTCGATGGCTGCTATTCATTGGCCCGCACCTGCGAGATCTCGATGCAAAGCACCATCGAACGCCCTTATGAATCTATTGCCTATCTTGTGGATGAAACCACCTCTTCAAAATGATTTTCAGCCTTTATGTAGAATAATTTCAGTTTCTGACTACAATATTTTCAGTCTCTATGCAGGAATTTTAGAATCCGCTGAGGCCCATTGAGTATAATTCATCGCGAACGGTGTCGTCATCCGGGAAGGCATCCACGAGCTGCTGAGCAAGCAGGCGGGCATTGCGCATATCGCGAGTAAGACGGTATTCCACCTGACGGATGTGCTTGTTCACGCGCCAGGGGCGATGGATTGCTTTTGCCACCTTGCCATGGTCGTTGCTGTCGGGAGTGAACACCACTTCCTCATCCTTGCCGATGGGGGCATCGTTGTAGCCGCCCTTCATAAGTTCACCAAGATTGAAATAATAGGAATCGTCGCCGCTGGAGATGAAACCGAATTTAGGGCCGATCGACATTATTCTACCCATTGCGGGGAGCATGGCGGAGTCGTCATCGTAGTCGTCGCGGTCCATATCGCTCGAAGCCACGGAGATATTGTCGGTGTTGCGCATCGAGATGTGGCGACGGCGCTTGGGCTCGATCTCGTCAAGGTTGACTTTGCCAATCACTTTCACGGGAGCCACCTCTGGTTTTTCGAGTTCGAAAAGATTTGTGGGGCCGAGGATGCTCTGGATGCTCACCACATTGGAGTCTTCTTTCTTCTCCTCTTCGGCTGCGGGTTCCCCGCTGTCGGTCTCAGCATCGTCGTTCGCCGGAGCGGGTGCGGCAGTCCCGGCGTTCACGGCTTCCTCTGCGGCCTCGCGGGTCACTGCTTTTTCCGTGGCGGCATACTGACGGGCCGGAGCCGAGGCAAGCTTCTGGAATCTGGTCACGTCCTCGAGACGGAACACGATTGTCTGCCCCTGACGGTTGTTCATCACTACGCAGTTGTCACTGCATTTCACGAAGATGGCTTTGAGAGGATGCGCATTATTAAAATAAAAAATCACGCGGTCTCCTTCCTCAAGGAATTCTAAAATTAGATTTTCCATTAAATTAAACTTTTATATAGAACAATTTATATAATCTATTATGAATCATTGGGTTATGAATAATGCCATACTGCAATACAGATTTGACCCATAAAGTTAGCAAAAATCCCCGGAATCCGCAAGCCTTCCCCCGCAGAAAAAACGCGGGGTGTTGTGCCCGTCCTCCCCATACTCCGCTGGAGGCTTAATAGTCGCGGAGCGACTGCCCTTTATCATTAAAGAAAAAAGATTTTCGCGAGTCACAATCTTTTTGTAAATTTGCAATGAATCCAAAGATTTAGCCTATGAAATCGATCAGAGAATTATACCGCATCGGCACAGGACCCTCCTCGTCACACACCATGGGGCCGCGCAAAGCCGCAGAAATGTTTCTCGCCGAGCATCCCGGAGCCAAGGGATATGAGGTGACTCTCTATGGCAGCCTTGCCGCCACCGGCAAAGGCCATATGACGGATGATGCCATCCTCGATGTGCTCTCCAAGTCGGAGATGCCTGTCAACATCATCTGGCGTCCTGAGACATTCCTCCCCTTTCATCCGAACGGCATGAAATTCGCCACCATCAATTCCGCCGGATTCCCGGAGGATGAGTGGATCTGCTATTCTGTGGGCGGAGGAGCACTCGTTTATGATGGCATGCCTTCGCAGCGCAGCGGCGAGATCTATCAGATGGATTCGATGACCGAGATCAAGGACTATTGCGAGCATACCGGCCACGCCTACTGGGAATATGTGGAGCAATGCGAGGGTGAGGGAATCTATGATTTCCTGCACGACGTGTGGGAGGCGATGAAGGCAGCCGTGGAGCGTGGTCTTAACCGCGACGGCCGCTTGCCCGGCCCGCTCAATCTCAAGCGCAAGGCCCTTAACTATTATGTAAAGGCCGGCGGCTACCGCAACAATTTGAAGAGCCGCGGTCTGGTGTTTGCCTATGCTCTGGCCGTGAGCGAGGAGAATGCCTCGGGAGGAGTGATTGTCACTGCTCCCACCTGCGGATCGAGCGGTGTGGTTCCCGGCGTTCTCTATCATCTCTGGAAGAGCCGCGATTTCCCGGAAATACAGATGCTCCACGCTCTTGCCACGGCCGGACTTGTGGGCAATATCGTGAAGCAGAACGCCTCCATATCGGGCGCCGATGTGGGTTGTCAGGGTGAAGTGGGCGTGGCTTGCGCCATGGCAGCAGCGGCCGCAAGCCAGTTGTTCGGCGGAAGCTGTGCCCAGATTGAATATGCAGCGGAGATGGGACTTGAGCATCATCTCGGAATGACTTGCGACCCGGTGTGCGGTCTCGTGCAGATTCCCTGCATCGAGCGAAATGCATATGCCGCTGCCCGTGCCCTCGACGCAAACATATATGCCAGCTTCACCGACGGCCGTCACCGCGTCAGCTTCGACAAACTCGTCAAGGTGATGAAGGAGACCGGCCATGACCTCCCCTCTCTCTATAAGGAGACCGGCACCGGAGGCCTTGCCAAGGACTATAAGCAGATGTAACTGCCTGAAAATCGACATATATATGAAATAAGAAAGGATCGCAGCACTGCGACCCTTTCCCGATTCCACTATAAACTATATCTAACTAAACTTGTCCCTTAACGGAACTTTCTCACGAAACCTCCGACAAACTATCCATATTGCTTTGTAATTGTAAAACGCAAAGCATTTACATATGTTGTTCTATTTTACTTTGTTTTATCTGTTTTAACGCTTTTTGACAATTTTAACCCTGTAAACCTGCCAAATTAACATTTGCCGCGCTGGTACTTTGAATTCTGGCAGTTACCACCTTGTTGCCATTGACGCGGATAAGGAGCGCAATGCCCTTCGGCAGGTCAGATTGCAGACCGAACTTATGGGGCTGCAACCAATAATTTTCGCCATTGGCGTCTGTGACACGCCATGATATCGGATTTTCTGCTTTCGCCTCTTTATGATAAGTTTTTTTCACGCTGATTTCCGGCAGCATCTCATAGACATAGGTATCTGTAATCCCTGCTAACTTTTTATAAGTGGCAGCGGGATTCTCCGGCATTGTGCCTTCCGGAATCGCGGCCAGCAATTTTGTATATAAGGCTGGCATATGCCAATGCTGTGATTCATAAAGGCGTTTCACTTTGTCCAGCTCCCAGGCGCCCTGCGGGAAACGTCCCTGACTTGCCCACACCTCCGCCATCTGCAGGTGGATGCGGCCTTTGAAGAGTTCCTGGCCGGGACTGTTAAGAGCGCGGACAAAAAGTGCAAGGCGCAGACGCGGTTGGGTGTTGATGTCGATGAGGGAAGCCAGTCGGCTCCAGATGAAAAATTTTCCGGGAGCGAGCACAAGAGCCTGCCGGAGCAGTGTCTTAGCCTTATCAATATCGCCGGCAAGGATATAGAGGGTGGCACGCTGGGAAAGGAGCGATGCAGAATCCGGAAATTTCTTCACAGCCTTATCGACCAACTCGACAATTGACTCATCAGGAAGCGTATGACTGGAATCGGCTTCATCCACTAAGACTGTGATCAGTTTCTCTGCGGTGGCACTGAGCGCTTTGCCATTGAAATCCTTGCGCCGCCAGTCGCCTTCGCGCAGATGATCGAGTCCCCAGAGGGCAGCAAACCGAAGAATTGAAAACGAGGGTGCATGGTTTTCTCCATTCCCATGCGCATTGAATTGCACATTTTTCACATCCTTGTATAGTTGTATGGCCACCTGCAGAATCATTGAGTGGAGTTTGTGAGGGCGAGGTGTGGAGAGGGCGAGATACTCTGCAAGCAATCGTTTGCGGAAAGGTATATCTCCGCTACCGCTCTGGTGGAGAGTATAGTATATAATCCATCCAAACGTATAGTGGCTACGAGAAGGGATCCGGGAGGCACAGGCATGCACACTCTCATATACATTCCGGCCATCGCCGGCCTTAGCCCTGTCAAATCCATCAGAAATCAACTGCGCCAGCGCCTGCTCCGAAACCGGTTGTGAATACGCCGTCCCCGAAACTGGTTGTGAAGATGCCTGAGCAGATTCAGTAATCAGCAAAGAGGGGGAGGAAGAAAGGTTTTCAGAAGAAGCAGAGAAAGGAGACTTAGTTTCCATGATAAAGCAAAAAGGTTATAACAATCGCAAATATAGCGAAAAAAAACGCACCCAAAAAATCTCCCGCAAAAATTCCCTCCAGACGAATCGGACGAATCAGACTTATCGGACGAGTCGGACAGGTCTGATAGGTCAGATAGGTCCGACAGGTCCGATAGCCAGGGCGGGATTCGGAGTCAACAATTTGCGGGGATTGTTTGTTGGAATCATAGGTTTAAGATTTTCCAAATTACACAATTTTTAATTCTCAAATTTATTATTCCACTATGGCAAACACAGATTCTTCTCACGCTAATTTCCCTTATGTGGAGCGTGATATCAGTTGGCTCTATTTCAATCACCGTATCCTTCAGGAGGCGATGCGCCCCGATGTGCCTCCGCTGGAACGGCTCTCTTTTCTGGGTATCTATTCCAATAATCTTGATGAATACTACCGCGTGCGCGTGGCTACTATCTCGCGTCTGGCGGAGATGACCGGTCGCGGCGTGCGCGACGAACGCCACCGGGCACGCGAACTCTATGCCCGCGTCTCTGATATCGACCGCCGCCTCTCGGAGGAGTTTGCCGCTGCCAACACCAATATCCGCCACGTGCTTGCCGACAATGGTATCCATATTATCGATGAGTCGAATCTCAATGACGAACAGCAACATTTCGTGCGTTGTATGTTCCGCTCCAAAATTTCGGGTTTCGTGTCGCCCGTTTGGCTCTCAAAAATCTCCGAGTTCTCCTCTGAAAGCGACTCGCATATCTATCTCGCCGTGCAACTCACCGCGCCCGACCTTCCCACCGACTATGCCCTTATCGAACTCCCCACTTCCACCTGCGGCCGGTTTGTGAAAATACCCTCCGGCGACGGCTCAATCAGTGTGATGTATCTTGACGATGTGGTGCGGTTCTGCCTGCCTATGATTTTCCCGGGTATAGGCTACACCGGTTTTGAAGCCTATTCTTTCAAGTTTACCCGCGATGCCGAGATGGAGGTTGACAACGACCTGCACGTGGGCACTATGGATAAGATAGCTAAGGCGGTGAAGAGCCGCCGCAACGGCGCCGCCCTCCGCGTGCTCCACGACCACGAAATGCCACGCGAGCTCCTTTCGCTGCTGATGAAGAAACTGAAAGTGGACGCACTCGACTCCGTGCAACCCACTGCCCGCTACCAGAATCACAAGGATTTCATGCAGTTTCCCGCCGAATGCCGCAAGGACCTTAAATATCGGGCATGGCCGCCCGCTGTGCCTCAGGAACTGAAGGGCACCGACTCCCTCATGCAACTCATCACTGAGAAGGACCGTTTTATCCAAGTCCCCTATCAGACTTTCGATTATATTGTACGTCTGCTTCAGGAGGCTGCCGTGTCGAAAAATGTGAAGAGCATCAAGATTTCGCTTTACCGTCTGGCCCGGAATTCAAAGATTGTGGAGGCACTCAAATGCGCCGCAAGAAATGGAAAGAAGGTCACGGCCGTGGTGGAACTCCTCGCCCGCTTCGACGAGCAGAGCAATATCCACTACGCCCGCGAACTGCAGGAGGCCGGCGTGCACGTGGTGTTCGGCCTGGAGGGCCTTAAAATCCACAGCAAGATTATCAACATCAATGTGAAGAATGGCAAGGATATCGCTGTGGTGGGCACCGGCAATTTCCACGAAGGGAATGCCAAGGTTTATACCGATTATTTCCTGATGACCGCCAACCCTGTAATTGTGAAAGAGGTAGCGCAGGTGTTCAGCGTGATCAAGCGTCCCTTCGAACAGCAGAAATTCAAGAATCTCCTTGTGTCGCCATTCAATATGCGCGAGGAGTTTTATCGCCTTATCGACTCGGAAATTGCAAATGCACGCCGCGGCAAGGAAGCCTGGATAAAAATCAAAATCAACCATATCACCGACGTAGAACTTGTGAGCCATCTCTATGAAGCCTCGCAGGCTGGAGTGAAAGTAGAACTGCTGGTTCGGGGCAACTGCTCCGTGGTGCCTGGGGTGGAGGGTGTCAGCGACAACATCGAGGCCGCAGGCATCATCGACCGCTATCTGGAACACGCGCGCATCTTTATTTTCTGTGCCGGAGGCAAACAGAAGACGTTCATGGGATCGGCCGACTGGATGCCCCGCAATCTTGACCGCCGCATCGAGGTGATCACTCCGGTGAAGGACGCCGACCTCAAGGCCGACCTGCTTCGCACTGTGGAATATGGCCTCCGCGACAACGTGAAGGCCCGCGTGATCGACGGCCATGGTTCGCTGAAGATCCGTAAACCCGGCGGCAATGATACCGCGCCATTCCGCTCGCAGGAAATGCTCTATAATGCCTACAAAGAAAAATCAAATTAAGTTATGCCAGTCACATATGCAGCCATAGATATAGGATCGAATGCCGTGCGCCTGCTCATAAAGCGAACCGACCGCGACGACATCTCCAAAGAATGCCCGCAGCTCAAGAAACTGCTCCTTCTCCGCGTGCCCCTTCGCCTCGGTTTCGACGTTTTCGAAAAGGGGGAGATTTCGCCAAAGAAAGCCGAGAACCTTGTGCGGCTCATGAAAGCCTACCGCCAGCTGATGAAGATCTACGAAGTGGACCGCTACCGCGCCTGCGCCACCTCGGCAATGCGCGATGCGGAAAACGGGGCAAGAATTATCCGAAAAATAGAGAAGGAGACAGATATCAAGATTGAGATTATCCCCGGCGCCGAGGAGGCCCGTCTTGTCTACGACAACCACATCGAGCGCAAAATGGATTCCACACGCAATTATCTATATGTAGATGTGGGCGGTGGCAGCACTGAACTCAACTTCATCGCCGACGGCAAACTTCTGCATTCCCGCTCCTTCAATATCGGCACCGTGCGCATCCTCACAGGTCGCGTGCAGCCCTCGCAGTGGGATTCCCTCCACGACTTCCTGAAAGAGATAGCTGCAGAATATCCCGATATCACAATAATCGGGTCGGGCGGCAACATCAACAAGCTTTATAAGATGGCCGAAACAAAAAATAAAGAGGAGGAATCATTCAGCGTGGCCGAACTTACTCGCATCTATCACACGCTGAAGCCATTGTCGGTGGAGCAAAGGATGAAGCAATATGCCATGCGTGCCGACCGCGCCGATGTGATCATACCGGCCGCAGAAATCTTCTTAGGTATAGCTTCGATGACCGGAAGCAGCCGCATCATAGTGCCCACTATTGGTGTTGCCGACGGCATCATCGATTCCCTCCTGCCCCCGGAATGCCAGAAAAAAGCGGAAGCGTCTGATAAGTCGGACAAGGCAGACAAGGCAGATTGATTTAATTGGGGATGCGCCTTTGGCATTTGCGGGATTTGAAAAAAATGGCTAAATTTGCACGATAATTCAGAACACATCAGCCATTGAGGCGCATATTCATATATATAATAGCGGCGATAGCCATCGCCTTCGCGTATTCCCAGACCAAGAGTCTCCCTCTATCCGGCACAGCCCCGGCTTCTGCCGCGTCCGAGAGTGACTCTCTTGTCATGCCCGGCGACCAACTGGCCTCCGACGTTCCGAAATCGCTTGATTCCATTGATAATGAGGGAGATAGCGACAATATTGCGGAGCCGCACGACAGCGTAACAGGACGCATCACGCGCATCAACCGGAACAAGGTGGACATCGAGAACACGGTGACCTTTTCAGCCGCCGATTCGCTTGTGCTCCGTGGCCTTAACGCCGCAACCCTTTTCGGCAACAGCACCGTGGAATATCAGGATTTCAAGCTAAATTCAGCCGAAATCCGCATGGACCTCGACAGCAGCACCGTCTATGCCAAGGGCGTCACCGACTCTCTGGGCAACATTGAGAACTCCCCCGTGTTCCAGGACAAAGGTGGTGAGTATGAGTCGGAAACGATGAAGTATAACTTCAAGACGCAGCGTGGATTCATCACGGGAGTCATCACCGAGCAGCAGGACGGTTTCATCACCGGCGGCCGCGCCAAGCGCATGGACGACGGTTGCTTCTATCTGGAGAATGGCCGCTACACCACCTGCTCCGACCATGAGCACCCCCACTTCTATTTCCAGCTTACCCGTGCCAAAGTGCGCCCCAAGAAGGATGTGGTGACCGGCCCGGGATACATGGTGCTCGCCGACGTGCCGCTCCCCCTCGCCCTCCCCTTCGGCTATTTCCCCTTCTCGGAGAAATACTCAAGCGGCGTGATTTTCCCATCCTTTGGCGACGACTACAACCAGGGCTTCTACCTCCGCGACGGCGGCTACTATTTCGCCATCAACGACAATGTGGACCTTGCCCTACGGGGCGAAATCTACACCAAGGGCAGCTGGGGGCTGTCGGCCCACATGAACTACGTGAAGCGTTACAAATTCCGCGGCACCTTCGACATCTCTTTCCTCAATAGCGTCTATGGCGACAAGGGTGCGCCCGACTATCAGAGAATGAAGAACTTCCAGGTGATCTGGAGCCATTCGCAGGATGCCAAGGCCAACCCCAACCTCAACTTCTCGGCTTCGGTAAACTTCGCCACATCAGGCTATACACGCAACGACCTCAACTCCTACTATAACTCCGCCTTCACGGAGAACACCAAGTCGTCAACCGTCAACCTCACCTACCGCTTCCCGGGAACAAAATGGAGCGTGTCGGCCACGGGCAACATCACCCAGCGCACACAGGACTCCACACTCAATGTGTCCTTCCCCAACCTCACCGTGACCTTAAGCCAGGTGGCTCCTTTCAAGCGCAAGAGAGCCGTGGGCAAGGAGCGCTGGTATGAAAAGATAAAGCTATCATACTCAGGCCAGTTCCAGAACTCCCTGACCTCCAACCAGAGCACCTTCTTCAAGAAGAGCCTCATCAAGGACTGGCGCAACGGCATGCGTCACAGCATCCCTATCTCCGCCACCTTCTCCCTCTTCAAATACATCAACATCTCGCCCTCGGTCTCTCTCAACGACCGAATGTACACCTCCAAGATCCGCCGCCAATGGGACACTCAGGCATCGCGCGAGGTACAGGACACCACTTTTGGTTTCTACAACGTGTTTGATTTCAACACGTCGCTCTCGATGGACACAAAGGTCTATGGCTTCTGGAAACCGATGAAATTCCTCGGCGACAAGGTGCAGATGATCCGCCACGTGCTCACACCTACCCTCTCCTTCTCCTGGGCGCCCGACTTCGGAAGTCCAGGCTGGGGCATCTACAGCCACTATCTCTACACCGACGCGCAGGGACGCGAACGCCGTCAGGACTATTCCTATTTCTCCCATGGAATCTTCGGAGTGCCGGGACGCGGCATGAACGGACTCATCACCCTCAACCTCGCCAACAACCTGGAGATGAAGGTGAAAAGCGATGCCGACACCACCGGTTTCAAGAAAATATCGCTGATTGAGAACCTGTCGCTGTCGCAGAGTTACAATCTTGCCGCCGACTCGCTTCGACTCAGCCCGCTGCAGGCCAACATCATGCTGAGGCTGGTGAAAAACTTCAACCTCAACCTCAACACCACATGGGATCCCTACGTGTATCGGCTCGATGAGAACGGCACGCCACGCCAAGTGGACCGCTATCGCTGGCAGGACGGCAAGGGCCTGAAACTCTCTTCGTTCGGCACAAGTTTCTCATACACATTCAACAACGACACCTTCCGCCGCAAGAAGAAAGATGATGACAACGACAACCGCGGCGCAGGCGACGAAGAGGACGATGAAGCCACAGAGCATGAGAACTTCGCCGAACTGGCCAACAAGCGCCGGGACCGCAAGAACAATGACAGCGGAGGGGCGGAAAGCAATTCCGACGGCTATGCAAAGTGGGAATTCCCCTGGAGCCTGTCGGTAAACTACAGCGTAAGTTACGGTTACGGCGAATTCGACTACGACCGCATGGACTATAAGGGAAGATGGACGCAAAACCTTTCGCTGAGTGGAAACATACGCCCCACAAAGAACTGGAACTTTAGTTTTTCGGCGTCGTATAATTTTGAGTTGCACAAGATAGCCTACATGAATTGCTCCATATCGCGCGACCTGCACTGCTTCACGATGTCGGCCTCCTTTGTGCCGGTAGGCCCCTACAAGAGCTATAATTTCCATATTGCCGTGAAGTCGTCGCTGCTCAAAGACCTCAAGTATGACCAGCGCTCACGCAACAACAACGGCGTTCAGTGGTACTAACGGGATTGTGGATTGAGGATTGAGGAATAGGGATTGTGAACGAAATATATTTGCCTTTTTGGGAAATATTTGTTAATTTTGTGAAAATTTGAAGAGATGGCCACACCGTTGTTACAGATTCTGGATGAAATGGCACAGAAGATAGATGCGATGGGGGCTGAATGCCGCAGGCTGCGGGCGCGCAATGCCGAGCTCGAAGAGGAGGCCAGAGCGGCAAGAGAGGCAAGCAAAGAGAGCCAGAAAGAGCGCGACCGCGCGCGTCTCGACGTAGAATTTCTCCAAGTGTCGCATAAGCTTGCCGACAATCCGGACACACTTGTGGCCACGCGACGCCGTCTCGCCAGATTGATCCGAAACATCGACCGCTGCCTCGAAATGCTCAAGGAATAGGCGGTTTTTTGTGATGAATAAGGACACGGAACAGATTAAAATGAAACTCGATATCGGTTTGCAGAGGCTCTATATCAAGGTGCCTTTCGACCGACAGGACTTCGCACGCGACGTGGAGAAGGAGATGAACAAGCTCTACGACCAGTGGCGCCGCGATTTCACAACGAAGTCTGATACAGAGATCCTGGCTATGGTGGCCTACCGTTTTGCCTCCTTCTATATGGAGCTTGACGAGCGCTACCGGGAAGCCACGGAAAAAGCCGCGCATTGCGACGCCCTGCTGAAGCAATACCTCAGCGAGAGGGTTGCACCGACACGCAGCCACAAAGATGTAAGCGACGGCATCACATTCGGCAATGATGATGCCGACCCAAAGGATGATGACCACGATTATGACGACGGCGACATCTTTATCCTCCAGACCGGAGACCTCTGATTCCATCCCCCATTACATCACAAATTCAGTGGATTAGACTAATTAACTAATTAGGCTAATTAGGCCAATTAGGCCAATTAGGCCAATTAAAATAATTAAACCTGATAATTAAATTGTAATACCAAATAATAGATAATTCCAGATGGAAACAGCAATATGGATTATCGTGGCAGTGGTGGCAGCGGGCGCCGGATATGTGATAGCCACGATGATGAGCAGGAAAAACGCGCAAAGCCGCGCGAACACAATTATAGAAGAGGCCTCCCGCGAGGGCGACATGATTAAGGAGAAGAAGATTCTCAAAGCCAAGGAGGAAGAGATTAAGATACTCAATGAGGCAGAGCGTCAGGCCAACCAGCGCGCGCAGAAAGCCCAGACTGTAGAGGCACGCCTGAAGCAGCGCGAGCAGCAGCTCAACCAGCAGCAGAATGAAAACAACCGCCGCAAGAAGGAGCTCGACAACCTCAAGATGAACCTCGACAACCGCGAGCAGATTCTGGAAAGCCGCGCCGAGGAACTTGATGAAACCCAGCGCCGCGCGCAGGAGGAACTCGTGCGCATCTCCGGTCTTTCCGCCGAAGAGGCCAAGGAAAAACTCGTGGAGTCGCTCAAGGATGAGGCTAAGACTGCCGCCGCCAGTTATATCAACGACATTATGGACGATGCCAAGATGACCGCCAACAAGGAGGCCAAACGCATCGTGATTCAGTCGATTCAGCGAGTGGCCACTGAAACAGCCGTGGAAAACAGCGTGACAGTGTTCCATATCGACAACGATGAGATCAAGGGCCGCATCATCGGCCGAGAGGGCCGCAACATCCGTGCCCTCGAAGCCGCCACAGGTATCGAGATCATCGTGGACGACACTCCGGAAGCCATCGTGCTCTCGGGCTTCGACCCCGTGCGCCGCGAAATCGCCCGCCTTGCCCTGCATCAGCTCGTCACCGACGGCCGCATCCACCCCGCGCGCATCGAAGAGGTGGTGGCAAAGGTGCGCAAGCAGGTGGAAGAGGAGATAATCGAGACCGGCAAACGCACCACTATCGACCTCGGCATCCATGGCCTGCATCCGGAACTCATCCGCATGGTGGGCAAGATGAAATACCGCTCGAGCTATGGTCAGAACCTTCTCCAGCACTCTCGCGAAACGGCTAACCTCTGCGCCGTGATGGCCTCGGAACTTGGTCTGAACCCCAAGAAAGCACGCCGCGCCGGCCTTCTGCACGATATAGGCAAAGTGCCTGACGACGAACCCGAACTGCCGCACGCACTCCTCGGCATGAAACTCGCTGAGAAATTCAAGGAGAAACCCGACATCTGCAATGCCATCGGCGCCCACCACGACGAGATGGAGCAGACCACGCTCCTCGCTCCGATCGTGCAGGTGTGCGACGCCATCTCCGGCGCCCGTCCCGGCGCCCGCCGCGAAATCGTGGAGGCTTACATCAAACGTCTCAACGACCTCGAGCAGTTCGCCCTCTCCTATCCCGGCGTGCTCAAGACCTACGCCATCCAGGCCGGCCGCGAACTGCGCGTAATCGTTGGCGCCGATAAAATCACCGACGAAGAGACCGAGAAACTCTCCAATGAGATTGCCAAGAAGATTCAGGATGAGCTCACATATCCGGGTCAGGTGAAGATTACCGTGATTCGTGAAACCCGCTCCATCAGTTACGCGAAATAATGGACAGAGACCCTAAATTCAAGCGGTATTGCTCGGAGGAGGGTTGTCCGCGCGCCAAACTCACCGCCACCAACTGGCTGGAGGGAATCTCCGACTCGGGCGACACCGAGGAGGTGGAGGTAACGTTCAAGAACACGCGCAACGGCTATTTCCTCAACACGAGCCATCTGCCCCTGCGCATCGGCGACATCGTGACCGTGGAGGCCGCTCCGGGTCACGACGTGGGCCGCGTGAGCATGACCGGCCGCCTCGTGAGGCTGCAGATGAAGAAGAACGGCTTCAAGCCCGACACGCCCATGAAGCGCGTGATCCGCATCGCCTCACAGGCCGACCTCGAGAAATTCGAACAGGCACGCAACCGCGAGCACGACACCATGATCAAGTCGCGCAAGATTGCCGAAGACCTCGACCTGAACATGAAAATCGGCGACGTGGAATATCAGGGCGACGGCGGAAAGGCTATATTCTATTATATCGCCGATGAGCGTGTGGACTTCCGCAAACTCATCCGCGTGCTTGCCGACACATTCAAGATACGCGTGGAGATGAAGCAGATTGGCGCGCGACAGGAGGCAGGCCGCATCGGCGGCATCGGGCCCTGCGGCCGCCCGCTCTGCTGCGCCAGCTGGATGTCGCATTTCACGTCGGTGGGAACCGGCGCCGCCCGCCAGCAGGACCTCTCCATGAATCCCCAGAAACTCGCCGGCCAATGCGCCAAACTGAAATGCTGCCTGAATTTCGAGACCGACGTCTATGCCGAGGCCCTCAAGAAGATGCCCCCCAAGGATGTCCAGCTCGAAACCCTCGACAACACATACTATTTCTTCAAGCCCGACATCCTGGCTCATAAGGTCACCTATTCCACCGATAAGAAGATACCTGCCAATCTCGTGACCATCGACGCGCAGCGTGCCTTCGATATCATAGCCATGAACAAGGAGGGCGTCAAGCCTGAGTCGCTCACACCGGATGCCGAGGAAGTGGCCCGGGAGAAGGAATATGTCGACCTCGTGGAGCAGGAGAGCCTCACGCGCTTCGACAAGGCCAAGCGCCGCAAGAAGCAGCAGAAGCGTGCCGACGAGAAGCAGAAAAAATCCCAGCCACGCCAGCAGAATCAACAGGGACAGCAGGGCCAGCAGAATCAGCAGGGACAGCAAGGTGGCGGCAACTCCGGCCGACGACGCAAGCAGCGTCCCGAACGCCGCAATGCCTCGCCGGAACAGAAACAAAAATAATTTGTTATTAATATAGAGCACATGCCATGAGGATTGCTGGATTCTTATTGCTTACTGGAGTCCTGATGTCGATGTGTTCCTGCCGTAATATCAACCCCTACCACAATCAACCCGAGTTTTCGGAATTTGTGGGGGTTTCATCCGACGGCTGGGACAGTCGCGATGCGATATGTTTCGACCCTCCGGGGCTCGACAGCATCGGCGCCCCTGTGGACATTAGTCTCTGCGTGCGTTTCTCGGGACGACGGGTGATAAAGCCGCTTCGTGTGGCTGTGGAATGCGACGATGAGCATGGCGTGCAATTTTCCGACACAATCACTCTTCCGCTCTTCAATGCCGACGGCACGCCTCTGGGGCGCGGACGCTACGGGGTGTATGAAGTGAGCGACACGCTGCTTCGCGGATTCCGGCCAGGTTTCGGTCTCGGGGTTTCTGTGACACCGCTCGACAGACCCGACGCCACGCGCGGCATCATCAATGTGGGGCTGATTGCTACGCGAAGTGTTGAATTTTGAATTTTGAATTCAGATTCTGATTCAGATTGTTGTTTAGAATTACTAATATTTCTCAGATATGGATTTTCCTTTGTTGGAGCAGGATATGCGGGGTGAGTTTGAACTCAGGGTGGAGAAGGTGCGCCGCCAGATGCGCGCCCGGAATGCCGACGGCCTTCTCGTGGCATCGAGCATAAACCTTTTCTATCTTGCCGGAGGTGTATATCGCGGCTACATATATATTGGTCTCGAAAGCGACCCGGTGGTGTTCATGATTCCGCCGGCTGAATGGAAAGGCGCCCATTCCATCCGCAAACCGGAGCAGATTCCGGCCATCATCGGCGAGCAGCACGCCCCCAAGCGTCTGGCACTCGAATTCGACGACCTCTTCTACTCCGAGATTGAACGTCTGGCCAAACTCTGGCCCGACGCGGAGATTGTTAACGGGAGTGCTCTTTTGCGGGGCGCCCGCATCGTGAAGACCGATAAGGAACTGGAGATGATGCGCGAGGATGGCCGACGCCAGGCTGCCGTATACTCCCGCATCAAATACTGCTACCAGGAGGATATGACCGATATGGAATTCCAGATTGAGATAGAGCGGATGCTTCGTCGCGAGGGTTGCCTTGGCTATCTGAGGGCTGCAGGCAGCCGCATGGAGCTCAATATGGGAAGCGTGATTTCCGGCGCCAACGCCGACGTGCCCTCACCCTATGATTTCTCGATGGGCGGCGCCGGCGCCGACCCCTCGCTGCCTGTGGGCGCATCCGGCACCACGATGCATCCCGGCGTAACGGTGATGGTGGACATGAATGGCGGTTTCAATGGTTACCAGACCGATATGACCCGCGTTTGGAGCATCGGTTCGATTCCCGACCGCGCACACGAATGCCACGAATGCTCCCGCGCCATTCTGCGCGACCTCGAGCGCTTCTCCCTCCCCGGCGAGGAGATTGGCGAGATGTATCGCCGCGCGTCAAAGATTGCCTCTGAGGCCGGCCTGCATGAATATTTTATGGGTCATCGCTTCCATGTGGCCTTTATCGGACATGGCGTTGGCATCGAACTCAACGAACAGCCCGTGGTGATGGAGCGCAACAAGATGAAACTCGAGAAGGGGATGACAATCGCACTTGAACCTAAATTCGTGCTCCCCGAAATCGGAGCCCTCGGAGTGGAAAACACTTATATCGTCACCGACAAGGGGCTCGAAAATATCACCGTGCTCAACGAAGAGATTCAGGAGCTTTAATATTACCGGCTCCATCAGGGACCGGCAAAGGGAAGAAGGGTAAAATTCCTTAATATAAAGGAAGATTAAGGAATATCGGAAGATTAAGGAGATATAATTTGATGACAGAAGATACAGAAGGGATGGAATTTGAGGGATTTCAGGCCGTGATTCCGGAGAACCCGGAGGATCTCGGCTCTGAATTGCACGACGAAGTGTTCCGTCGCATCGGCAAGGTGGCCGATGAGATGGGACGTGAGGTGTATGTGGTGGGAGGCTATGTGCGCGATATCTTTCTGCGCCGCACCTCCGACGACATTGACTTCGTCACCGTGGGGAGCGGCATCGAACTCGCGCAACAGGTAGCCGCCAGCCTCGGAGGGCATCCGCATCTGAGCATCTACGCCACTTACGGCACAGCACAGGTGAAGGCCGGGCAACTTGAACTCGAATTCGTGGGTGCCCGCCGGGAGTCGTATCATCGCGAGAGCCGCAATCCCATCGTAGAGGACGGCACTCTGGAAGATGACCAGAACAGGCGCGACTTCACCATCAATGCCATGGCCATCTCGCTCAATGACGCCACGTTTGGCCGGCTCCTCGACCCCTTTGGCGGCATTGACGACCTGCGCGCCCGCATCATCCGCACGCCGCTCGACCCCGACATCACATTCTCCGACGACCCCTTGCGCATGATGCGGGCCGTGAGATTCGCCACACAACTCGGTTTTTCAATTCATCCCGAAACGTTTCAGTCCATCCGCCGCAACCGCGAGCGCATAGGCATCATCACCAAGGAGCGCATCAATGATGAAATAGGCAAGATAATGCGTTCGCCACGCCCGTCGCGCGGCCTGCGGCTCCTCGACAAAACCGGCCTGCTCGAACTGATTTTCCCGCAGCTCTGCACGTTGAAAGGAGTGGAGGTGCACGACGGCCGCGGACACAAGGATAATTTCGAGCATACCTTGCAGGTGCTCGACAATGTGGCAGCAAAGAGCGACAACGAATGGCTGCGCTGGGCCGCACTGCTCCACGACATCGGCAAACCCGCCACAAAGCGCTACGACGCCAAACTCGGCTGGACCTTCCACAACCACAACTACATAGGCGAGAAGATGATACCCCGCATCTTCAAGCAGATGAAACTTCCGCTGAATGAGAAGATGAAATATGTGGCAAAGATCGTAGGGCTGCACATGCGTCCTCAGTCGGTGGGCGAGAACGGTGTTACCGACAGCGGCGTGCGCAGGCTCATCACCGAGGCCGGCGAAGACCTCGACGACCTGATGCTTCTTGCCGAGGCCGACATAACCTCGAAAAATCCGGCCAAGGTGCGCCGCCAGCTTGAGGGATTCAGGCGACTGCGCGAGCGGATGGGCCAGATAAGCGACTCCGACGCACTGCGCAACTGGAAAAATCCCATCAACGGCAATGAGATAATGGAATATTTTCACATACCGGCATCCAAGGTGCTGGCAGTGATCAAGGATGCCGTGAAGGAGGCAATTCTCGAAGGTGAGATTCCCTACGAGCATGACGCTGCATGGGAATATGTGCTCCGCATCGCGCCCGAATTGATAAAAAAAGAGGGTTAAGGCATTGCTGTGTGGAAAAATTTTATTAATTTTGCGAGCCGATTATATCCAGTTATACAATCCGCTTGGGGAAGATGAAGCGGCCTTGGCCAGTTGCGAATCGGAAAGAGCGGGCAATAACTAATTAAACAACAAACCATTAAAGTGGATACATTAAGCTATAAAACGCAATCCGCCACCCCGGAGACAATCGTAAAGAAATGGGTGGTGATCGACGCCACCGACCAGGTGCTGGGACGTCTTTGCTCGAAAGTAGCAAAAATTCTTCGCGGCAAGACCAAGGCAGACTATACGCCTAATCTTGACTGCGGCGACAATGTGATCATCATCAACGCCGAGAAAGTGGTTCTGAACGGCGGCAAGATGGACAAGCGCGAATACCTCCGCTACACGGGATATCCCGGTGGCCAGCGCACCTCTACCCCCCGCGACCTGATGAACAAGTCTCATGGCGTGACCGTACAGGGCAAGCACCCCCTCTTCATCAAAGTGGTGAAAGGCATGCTCCCCAAGACAAAGCTTGGCGCTCAGCAGCTCACGAACCTTCACGTGTTCAACGGCCCTGACCACCCCTTTGCCGACAAGAATCCCGAAGTGTTGGACATCAATAAAATGAAATAAGGAAGATGGAAAAAGTAAATGCAATAGGCCGTCGCAAGGCCGCCGTGGCCCGCGTATACCTCACAGAAGGCACAGGCAAGATTACCATTGACAAGCGTCCTCTGGAAGTTTATTTCCCCTCTTCCATTCTCCAGTACATCGTGAAGCAGCCGCTTCAGACGCTCGATGCCCTTGAGAAATACGACATCACCGCCCATCTCGACGGCGGAGGTTACAAAGGCCAGAGCGAGGCTCTGCGTCTTGCCATCGCCCGCGCCCTGGTGAAGATCAACCCCGAAGACAAGAGCGCACTGCGCAAGGAGGGCTTCATGACCCGCGACCCGCGCGAGGTGGAACGCAAGAAACCGGGACGTCCCAAAGCTCGCAAACGCTTCCAGTTCTCGAAACGTTAATCGCAGCCTGAGATTCCCATCCCGGCGCTTGGCGCGCCGGACAATGAGTTTAGTATCTAAACCGGCGAGATGGACACGTTCCCTACCCGTCGGTTGGAGAAGAGTCCCGACGGCTTTCGCAAGATTTGCAGCGGCTCTTCCCGCCACAAAGAACGTAAACAACCGAAAAAACGAAAATGGCAACACCCACATTCGACCAGCTGCTTGAGGCAGGATGTCACTTTGGACACCTCAAGCGCAAATGGAACCCCGCTATGGCGCCCTATATCTTCATGGAGCGCAATGGTATCCACATTATTGACTTATATAAGACGGCAGCCAAGACCGAAGAGGCAGCCAATGCTCTGAAGCAGATCGCCAAGAGCGGCAAGAAGGTTCTCTTCGTGGCTACAAAGAAACAGGCCAAAGAGGCAATTGCCGAAAAGGCAGGCGCCATCGGCATGCCTTTCGTGATTGAACGCTGGCCGGGCGGCATGCTCACCAACTTCCCCACGATCCGCAAAGCCGTAAAGAAGATGACCACCATCGACAAGATGGCCAACGACGGCACCTTCGACAATCTTTCCAAGCGCGAGAAACTTCAGATCACACGTCAGCGCGCCAAACTCGAGAAGAACCTCGGTTCGATCGCCGACCTTGGCCGTCTCCCCTCGGCACTCTTCGTAGTTGACGTGATGAAGGAGCACATCGCAGTGGCAGAGGCAAAGCGTCTCGGCATCCCCGTGTTCGCAATCGTGGACACCAACTCGAATCCCGCCGACGTGGACTACGTGATCCCCGCCAACGACGACGCATCGAAGAGCATCGAGGTGATCCTCGACGCAGTGTGCAGCGCCATGGCCGAGGGTCTCGAGGAGCGCAAGGTGGAGCGTCTTGACGCTCCTGAGGAAAAGGAAGCCGCAGAGGGCGAAAGCGCACCCCGCCGTCGCCGTGTTCGCCGCAGCGAGCAGCCTGCTCCCGCAGCCGCTCCCGCAGCTGAGGCAAAGGCTGAGGAGCCCGCAGCCGAACCAGCAAAAGAGGCAGAGTAATAGCGCCTATTGAAATAATATAAGGGGGGCGCGACTTCGGGCCGCGTCCCCTATTTAGTTTTTCACGATAATATTTAAGCTACACACATTATGGCAGTTAGCATTGAAGATATCAAGAAACTGCGCCACATGACCGGCGCAGGCATGATGGACTGCAAGAACGCCCTGGCAGAGACCAACGGCGACATCGAGGCAGCCATCGAAATCATCCGCAAGAAGGGTCAGGCCGTAGCCGCAAAGCGCGAGGACCGCAACGCCTCCGAGGGCTGCGTGCTCGCCGGCACCAACGGCGACTTTGCTGCAATCGTTACCCTTAAGTGCGAAACCGACTTCGTGGCAAAGAACGAGTCGTTCCGTGCTCTCACAAAGAAGATCCTCGAGGTTGCCCTTGACGCCAAGGCAAAAAGCCTCGACGAGGTGAAGGCTATCGTATACGACGGCCGCACCGTGGCTGAGCACGTCACTGACGAGATCGGCAAAACAGGTGAGAAGATGGAACTCGGCGACTACGAGTGGGTTGAGGCCCAGAGCGTAGCTGCTTACGAGCACCTTGGCAACAAGCTCGCCACTATCATTGGCTTCAATCTCCCCGACGTACCCGCTGAGGTAGGCAAGGAGGTTGCCATGCAGGTAGCAGCCATGAACCCCGTTAGCGTTAGCCGCGAGGCTGTGCCCCAGGAGGTTATCGACAAGGAGCTCGCTATCGCCATCGACAAGACTAAAGAGGAGCAGGTGAAAAAAGCCGTTGAGAACGCTCTGAAGAAGAAAGGCTTCAATCTCTACATCGCTGAGAATGAAGACCACCTCAAAGAGGGTATCATGAAGGGCTACATCACCGAGGCTGATGCCAACGAAATCCGCAAGATAAAAGAGGAAGTGGCTGCTGAGAAGGCTGCCAACCTCCCTGAGCAGATGATCCAGAACATCGCCAACGGCCGCCTCAATAAGTTCTTCAAGGAGAGCGTGCTTCTCGAGCAGGAGTATCACCGCGATGCCAAGAAGACTGTGAAAGAATACCTCAACGGAGAAGTTAAGGGTCTCACAGTACTCGCCTTCCGTCGCGTCAACCTCAACGAAGACTAATTCAACATTCAAGTAATGCCGGGCACAACACTAAGCTAAGTGTTGTGCCCGGTAAACGTATACATCCTTACCTCAGTCGCGGAGCGACCGCCCTATCCCCAATTCAAAATTCAACATTAAAAAAAGCCGCCCCGATTAGGGAGGGCACTGAAAAAGTCCTCTGCTGGCCGAAATCCTAAAATCAATCTGCAC
>CAJLTZ010000032.1 GCA_905209725.1 uncultured Muribaculaceae bacterium | reverse complement strand
ATTGATTTTCAATAATTTCAAAGTACTCTTATGATTTTTTAGTGGACACTAATGAAAACAGAAATATTCTTCTAAAGGAGAAGAAAGAAATTGTTTTCAAAGTCGCTCATGACAATACATTCCGGGTGGAGATATCCGGGATTCCAAGCAATGCCAGCGGAGCATTCGGCCCAATATATACAGGTTATTATTTCATGAAAAATGATGACGGAGATTACGGTACAGTTGGACATTATGAAAAAACGACATATCTGTTTGGCCCGTATTGGCAAATGTTTCTGAATTTCATTCTGGCCCCTGAAGGTGTTACGCCTGATTCCGTGGATGAAATATTTACTGACGAATCGGATGCAGATTCCCCAATCGTCGATTTGCTGGGCAACAGAGTCGAAAGAAATTCTCTCACACCTGGTATCTACATATATAAAGGGAGAAAGATATTGGTAAAATAACCTTAAAGTTGATGAGTTGATGAGTTGACGAGCTGACGAGTTGACGTACTTTAATATAAATAGAAAAACATGAAAACATATAGATTAAGAATTGCAGCAATTGCATTTTTTGCTATGCTGGCCTCGCTGTCAGTTTCCGCACAATCAACAGTTTCCGAAATAATAGAATTTTTCCAGCAGGGAGAGACCGTTAATATCAGCGACAGCATCAAAGGGAAAATGATTACATTCAGTGTGGAGGGTACGCTAAACGCATTGGGTATCGAAAATCCAACACTGCCCAAGGAATGCCGCGTAGTGCTTCAGGAAAATAAAGTCGCATGGTTTGAGAACCTTTTTCCGGCTCGCTCTAAAAATAACTACCATCATTGGTTAAGAGGCGCACTTGTCAATGACGCTAAAGTTTATAATCCTGAAACTAAAGAGTATGACGACCGAGTTGCATTAGTTATATTCCCTTTCATGAATATAGACTATATGGAATGGGAGTCAGACGAAGAAAAATATCAGTGCTATCTCAATATACGCAATGTATGGGGTGAGGGAACTCTTCCCCAAATATCATTCGACGATGAATATCACAGCGTGCAGTGGGAGTATTATTACATTATATTCTTGCTGGAGAATAACAATACATTAATATGTCAAAAGCCATTTGGAGAGATAAGGAGAGATTATACTACAATATATAATTATAATGTCTCAGATCCATATGGAATAGACCTTGATAAACTGAAATACACAGTAGTCCAAGGGCTCAATGGCGTAGAGGCATATATCTCCGGACTAAAACTTACTTCTAAGATCCACAAATAGTAAAGTTGAAGTATGAACATCCGATAAAGACAAGAAGAAAGCATCCATAAGTGCGGAGTGACTATCCAATATAAGGACAGCCGCTCTGCGGCTTTTATTAATTCTGTTTATTGGAGGGGATAGAGGAAATTAAATTTATTTTGTTATCTTTGTGGGATTCAAAAGAAGATAGTGTATGGTTAAGTATCCGGTTAGTGAATCGAGTTTCAGGGAGATAATACTCGGTGGGTATAAATATGTCGACAAAACGATGTATATACACAAACTTGTGACTACGGGGAAATTCTTTTTCCTCAGCCGGCCGCGCCGCTTCGGCAAAAGTATGCTGATTTCCACCATGGCCTCTTATTTCCGCGGCGACAGGGAACTCTTCCGCGGTTTGGCCATCGACAGCCTTGAGCCGGAGGAATGGGTGAAATATCCTGTGCTCAGACTCGATTTTACCCGCAATGGTTACAACAACATCGGGGATTTGCAGAAAGCATTGAATTCTGTCCTTGACGAATGGGAGAGGGAATATGGCGAGTCAAATCCTGACGATTCGCCGGAAATGCGGTTCGACAAACTTATCCGCTTCATCTACGAAAGCACCGGCAAGCAAGTAGTGGTATTGATTGATGAATACGACAGCCCGATTGTCGACGCCTATGGCAATCATGAGTTGGAAACGGCCAACCGCAAGACTCTCCATGATTTCTATCGCGTGATGAAAGCCAATACCGACTATCTGAAGTTTGTATTCTTCACGGGAGTTGGCAAGTTAGGCCAGATAAATATTTTCAGCGGCCTCAATAATATTCTGGATCTTTCCCTTAGTCTGGAATATTCTGCGATATGTGGAATATCAACGCAGGAATTGAAGGATAACTTCAACGAGAGCATCGAAGAAATGGCGGAAAGCATGGGAGTTACCTATGGAGAGGCGCTCTTAAGACTGAAAAAACATTATGATGGATATCATTTCTCTGACAATCTTGTCGACATATATAATCCATATAGTGTGATGAAAGCCATGTATTTCAAGCGAATCGGCGATTATTGGTTCCAGTCAGGAACACCTACTCGTCTGATTCATCAGTTCCTGAGCAATGACTGGGGGGCGACGGATCTCGAAGGGACGGTGCTTTCAAGGTCCACGCTCGAAAGCGGAGATGTGTTAGGCACAAATCTGGCATTGGCTTGCTTTTACACCGGATATCTCACCATCAAGTCGTATAATCCGAAAAGGGATACATTCAAATTGGGCTATCCCAACGTAGAAGTGAGAAAGGGCTTCTTTATGGATTTAATGGAGACCGTGAAAAAATGGGATTCCGGCCGCGCCGACAATTTCATCAATTCACTCCATGATTTTATAGATGAGGATGATATTGAAGGTTTCTTGCACGAAATGCAGTCGTTCCTTGCAGGCATTCCTTATTTAGCGCACATCGACAAGGAGCCGCAATGGCAGAAGAATATTCTGATTATAAGCCGGCTTGTAGGCCTGAATATTGATGCCGAACGGCGCACCTCGCGAGGGCGTATGGATATGGTGCTCGAGGGAGGAAAGGCAATCTACATCCTTGAGTTCAAATATGGCGCTACTCCTGAGGAGGCATTAGCGCAAATCAATGAAAAAGAGTATACAGTGCCATTAGAGAACAGGCTTAACCATAAGTCGATAGTAAAGGTAGGCGTAAATATCTCCCCAGAGACCCGCAATATCGACGGCTGGATAATTGAATGATAAAAGAATAAGCATATGAAGAAAGTTAGGATTATGATGGCGGCCTTGATGATGGCCGTGTCGGCAATGGCACCTGCTGCGGCAATGGCACAGGAGCAGAACAAAGAGGCTGCGGCCGAGGTAAAACCGGTGTCGATGAAACTTCTGGCGAAGGGTGACAATCCCGGCGTAGGGTTCAAGTATCTCGGCGCAAAACGCACCGGTGAGAATGTGGTTATCTCCTTCGAGCTGCCCAACAAATCGCAGGCAGCTATCGAGAATGTATGGCTGCGCAATTATGAGAATGACGCCGTGAAGGTCACAGGTCCCGACGGCATCGTATATCCCGTCAGCAAGATTACGATGGCCGAATCAGAAAGCGGCGAAGGCCTTTCAAAGGAGATTCCCGCCGGCGGTTCGCTGGCGTGTACGCTCACGGTTTCAGGCGTTCCTCAGGATGTGACATACTTCAGCGAGGTGCTCATCAATTCCACAGGCCAGGCGCCGATGGACTGCACAGTGCATCGCTACAGCTTCATCGTGGAAAACTGTCTGATCACAGCACCCCCGGTAAAGAAAAAGACCACAGGCGACGGAGGCAAATCAGTGATTGGGGAGGATGGTAAAGTACATCCAGGCAAATCGGGCGGCATCTACAATCCCGCCCTCAACATGAAGCGCATCGCCAACACCCCGAAGAATCCCGAGAAGAAGTCCGAGAAATAACAACCTCCAATAATTGGCCGGAAAGTAAGCCGCCTATAATTCAAAGCACAGGCAATGAATTATAGGCGGCTTTATGTGGACGTATGGAGGCAAAACTAATGCCTCATATTTAATAATTGATATTATTTTACATTTTTCCTATTAGGCAGCTAAACTTGTACATTATGTAAGTATTTTCTATATTTGCCGCAGATTGCATTGAATAGAAGCCGGCCAAAGTGTGACATATCGCCTATGAGCCGGCAAAAAGCCAAAAAATTCAAAAACATGTTGTATAACATTTTAATAAATTTGCAATCGGCTCGCAAAAGATGTAACTTTGCAGCGTCAAAAGGAACAAGGCTTGCGTCAATCGAGAGAGAAGGAAATAAATGCGCGAGTTTCCGTTTGACTGGTTAAGACAAGAAAATTAAAAACCTTAATACCGATTAACCTTAGATCTGATACCAGAAACACGGATGAACCAAGAAATGCAAACAACAGGGTAATTGATTATTATTTTGACCTTAATCGAAAATGCAAAAAGATAACGACGTGAGTCGTCAGTCTTTCTTCCGGGCTGCTAACTGAAAGTTGGCAGCCCGTTAGTTGTTTAACATTAAATACAGCGCCTACGCCAGAGTAAGCCCGGCGCGTCGCTGCAAAATTCAAAATTCAATATCCCTCAATTCATAATTCAACATTAATAAAAGTTTCGGCCTTCGGCGCTATTGCGCCGAAATATCACCATAATAATCATGCATTTGCGCTCTGCATTTGCGAATGCGGGGCGAATTTATTAATTTTGTGGATTAAACTTCAGTTCAATGGCAAAACAAGAAGACGTTTTCAAGACTATTATCGCCCATGCCAAGGAATATGGGTTCGTGTTTCAATCCAGCGAGATATACGATGGACTCAGCGCCGTCTACGACTACGGTCAGAATGGCGTAGAGCTCAAAAACAATATAAAGAGATATTGGTGGGAAGCCATGACTATGCTCCACGACAACATCGTGGGCATCGACTCGGCCATCTTCATGCACCCTACCATCTGGAAGGCTTCCGGCCACGTTGACGCTTTCAACGACCCTCTGATTGACAACAAGGACTCCAAGAAGCGCTATCGCGCCGACGTGCTCATCGAGGATGAGATCGCCAAATTCGAGGAGAAGATCCAGAAGGAGGTGGCAAAGGCCGCTAAGCGCTTCGGCGGCAGTTTCGACGAGGCGATGTTCCGCCAGACCAATCCCCGCGTGCTC
Organism: uncultured Muribaculaceae bacterium; assembly: GCA_905209725.1. Taxonomy (GTDB): domain Bacteria; phylum Bacteroidota; class Bacteroidia; order Bacteroidales; family Muribaculaceae; genus Lepagella. The sequence goes on along the minus strand of CAJLTZ010000032.1, from coordinate 20,342 downwards.
GAGCATCAGCGCAAGCGCGACGAGCTCCACAAGCGCTACAGCGACGCCATGAACGCCAACGACCTCGCCGAACTCAAGCAGATCATCCTCGACTATGAGATCGTGGACCCCATCAGCGGCACCCGCAACTGGACCGACGTGCGCCAGTTCAACCTCATGTTCAAGACCGAGATGGGAAGCACCGCCGACGGCGCCATGGAGGTTTACCTACGCCCCGAAACGGCTCAGGGTATCTTCGTCAATTATCTCAACGTGCAGAAAACCGGCCGCATGCGCCTTCCCTTCGGTATCGCGCAGATAGGCAAAGCCTTCCGCAATGAGATCGTGGCCCGCCAGTTTATATTCCGCATGCGCGAGTTTGAGCAGATGGAGATGCAATTCTTCGTGCGCCCCGGCGAGGAACTGAAATGGTTCGACTTCTGGCGCCAGACCCGCCTCAAATGGCACAAGGCCCTCGGCCTCGGCGATGAGAAATACCGCTTCCACGACCACGAGAAACTCGCCCACTACGCCAACGCCGCCACCGACATCGAATTCCAGATGCCTTTCGGTTTCAAGGAGGTGGAGGGTATCCATAGCCGCACCAACTTCGACCTCTCCCAGCACGAGAAATTCTCCGGCAAGAAGATACAATATTTCGACCCGGAACTCAACGAAAGCTATGTGCCCTACGTGATTGAGACCTCAATCGGCGTGGACCGCATGTTCCTGAGCGTGTTCTGCAGTTGCTACGAGCAGCAGGACCTCGGCAATGGCGACAGCCGCGCCGTGCTCCATTTCCCGGCGCCCATCGCCCCGGTGAAATGCGCCGTGCTTCCCCTTGTGAAGAAGGATGGTCTTCCCGAAAAGGCCCGCGAAATCCAGCACCGCCTCCGCTTCGACTTCACCTGTCAATACGACGAGAAAGACTCCATCGGCAAGCGCTACCGCCGCCAGGATGCCATTGGCACTCCTTACTGTATCACTGTGGACCACCAGACCCTCGAGGATGGCACAGTGACCCTCCGCGAGCGCGACTCCATGGAACAGACCCGCGTGGCAGCAGCCGACCTCGAGAAGATCCTCGCCGACAAGGTAAGCCTCAACAGCCTGCTCAAAAAACTCCTATAATAAAGAATAATATATGTTCAAGATAATAAAGAAAGCAGCGTTCGCGCTGCTCGCCGTCGCAGCCATGTCGGGCCTCACTTCCTGCAACTATAACTCCCTCGTGGAGAAACAGCAGGGCGTGGACCAGGCCTGGGCACAGGTGGAAAACCAGTATCAGCGCCGTGCCGACCTCATCCCCAACCTCGTGAACACCGTCAAGGGCTATTCCACCCATGAGGAGGAAACCCTCACAAAGGTGGTAGAGGCCCGCGCAAAAGCCACATCCGTCACCATCGACCCCGCCAACCTCAACGAGGAAACCATGGCCAAATTCCAGGATGCCCAGAACGAACTTAGCGGTGCCCTCAAGTCGCTGTTGGCCGTCACCGAGGCATATCCCGACCTCAAGGCCAATGAAAACTTCATGGCCTTGCAGGCTCAGCTCGAAGGCACCGAAAACAGAATCGCCACCGAGCGCAAACGCTACACGGAAGCCGTGATGGATTACAACACGAGCATCAAGAAATTTCCTACAATGATCTATGCCGGCTGGTTCGGTTTCAAGGAGAAACCCCAGTTCAAGGCCGAAGCCGGCGCGGAGAAAGCCCCGGAAGTGAAATTCTGATATGAAGAAAGCACTCATTATCAAGGCTCTCTGCCTCCCCGCGCTTCTCACCATCCTCTCCTCCTGCCTCAAGGGGGAGATGGATGATTACGACGCCTGGCGGGAACAGAACGATGAATACGTAAAGGCCATCGACACAAAAGTGTACACTAAAGTGGTGCCTGTGTGGGCGCCGCTCAATAGCGTATACATCCGCTGGCACAATGACACCACCCTCACTCGCCGCAATCTCCGCCCCCTCTCCACCTCTACTGTAAATATCAAATACGAGATGGAGAATATCCTTGGCGAGAAACTCGGCAACTCCTACTCCTCCACCACCTTTGGCGACAGCATATATCAGAGCCAGCCCAACCAGAACATCATTGGCATGTGGGCGGCGCTGACCACCATGCATGTGGGCGACAGCGTGACCATGATCATCCCCTATAATTCCGCTTATGGCTCCGGAGCCCAGGGCTCCGTGAAACCCTATTCCAACCTCATCTACCATGTGAAGATGAAGGAGATTGTGGACTATGAGCGACCCAACGATTAAAACCGATACCATTTCATGAGACATCAGAGAGCGATGGCCGCTGTGGCGGCGGCAGTGCTTCTGGCAAGTGCCGGAGGCGCTTTTACCATCAGACAATACAGACTGGCACCGGCTGTGAAGATGCACATGCCCGCCACCCCCGACAGCCTGCAGAAGGAAAACCCCTACAGCGCGGAGAAAATCCTTGAGGCACGCAACTACCGGCCCTCCGACAAGGAGACTGCCAAATGGGCCGCCGTCGAGACTGACACCGCCGGCATCGTAAATCTCGACGCCGCCGGAAAGAATCCCCTCCTCTACACTCTCTCCACACGCATCAGTGCGGACAGATATGCGAAGGGAACACTGAAACTCACCTCCACCTCCCGCGCCGCTGTGAAGGTGAACGGCACCACAAAGATCACCAAGGCTGCAGCCGACTCCACAGCCAAAAGCCAGGAGTGGAAGATGGAACTCCTCCCTGCCACAAGTTATGACATCATCATCGACCTTGCCGCTATGCCCGACGACAAGAGCGCTCCCGAGGCCAAACTCGAGTTCATACCCGATAGCGACTTCGAGGATGTGGCCATAGAGGCAGCTCCCGCACTCGGCAAGCGCGTAACCCCGCTCACCATCCTTGGCGGAGAACGAGTATACTCCACCACAATCTCGGCCGACGGCAAATACATCCTCGCCAAGAGCCGCCAAACCTATTCCGACACCGACACCCGCTACCGCGGCTCTATCACAGAGACTGCTACCGGCCGCGTGATTTCCGACGACGTCAACGTTTCTGCCCAGTGGATGGACCGAGGCTCAAAACTCGTATACAGCAAAAAGCGCGACAATGCATACGACTATTATGCCATCGACGTGCCCTCGATGCGAAGCAATCTCCTCGCAGGCGGAATCCCACAGAATGACGCCACCATTTCCCCCGACGGCAAATATCTCTTCTATTATGATAATGTGGAGGCCGACAAGGAAACCGGCAAACTCCACCGCTACCTCGACCCCGACGACCGTCAGCCCGGAATGCGCAACCGCAACTATATCATCCGCTACGACCTCGCATCGCATGTGGAGATGCCCCTCACATATGGCGGCGCTTCCACTGCTATTATGGACCTTTCGGCCGACGGACAAAAGTTGCTCTATGCCTCCTCTGTATATGTGCCTGACCGCTTCCCATTCTATTTCACCACCCTCGTGCAAATGGACATGAACACTCTTGAGTGCGACACCATCATCAAGGATTCGGGATTGCGGGGCGCTATCTATTCCCCCGATGCCAAACGCCTCTTCATCACCGGCGGCCCCGACATCTTCGGCAAGGCCGGCGCCAACTACGGCGACCATCCCATCGGCAATGATTTCGACACCCAGGGTTATATCTTCGACATCGCCAGCAAGAAGGTAACCCCTATGACTCGCGATTTCGACCCGGCAATCAGCGGATCCCAGAAATGGAACTCTCTCGACGGCATGATATATTTCACCGGCGAGACCGGATTCTTCAATTATATCTACCGTCTCGACCCGAAAAGCGGCAAAATCACCCGTCTCGATACTGGCGACATGACCTATGTGCGCAATTTCAGCCTCGGAGATCGTGAGGACCGCTACATCGCCTACACGGGCGGCAACTTCACAGCCGATGGCGAGGCTTGGGTGCTCGACCTCAAGAATGGCCGCAACACTCTGATTGAGGCCCCGATGCGCGAATGGTTGGAAGACACCCGCTTTGGCAAGATGGAGCCCTGGGCTTTCACTGCCACCGACGGCACCAATGTGGATGGCTACATCTGCTATCCCCCCGATTTCGACGCCTCGAAAAAATATCCGATGATTGTATACTACTATGGCGGCACCTCCCCCTCCGAGGCATCCTTCCGCCATATGTATAGCCCTCAACTTTTCGCCTCGCGCGGATATATGGTATATGTGGTGAATCCCAGCGGCACCACCGGCTATGGCCAGGAGTATTCCGCACGCCACGTGAACGCATGGGGCAAACGCACTGCCGATGAAATCATCCAGGGCACTAAGAAGATGTGTGACACCCATCCCTTCATCGACCGCACGAAAATCGGTTGCCTCGGCGCAAGTTATGGCGGCTTTATGACGCAATATCTCCAGACTCAGACTGACATCTTCGCCGCAGCAGTGTCGCACGCCGGCATCTCCAATGTCACATCCTACTGGGGCGAAGGCTACTGGGGATATTCCTATAACTCAGTGGCTGCCGCTAAAAGTTATCCCTGGACCGACCCCGACCTCTTCACAAAACAGGGCTCGCTCTTCAATGCCGACAAGATTCATACTCCCCTCCTCCTGCTCCATGGCACCGTGGACACCAATGTGCCTATCGGCGAGAGCATCCAACTCTTCAACGCCCTCAAGATTCTGGGCCGCGATGTGGAGTTCATAACTGTTGAGGGGGAAAACCACGTGATTGCCGGATATGAAAACCGCCAGTTATGGCAGAACACTATCATGGCATGGTTTGCCAAATATCTCCAGGAGGACCCCTCATGGTGGAACTCTCTCTATGGCAATGACAAATGAGAATGTAAAGGACCACAGGCAGCAATGCGACACTCCGATGGTGAGCGTCGTGATGATAGCCTATAATAATGCGCGCCACCTCCCGGATGCAATTCGGGGCGTGGCGCGTCAACGCACTTCCTTCCCCGTGGAACTCGTGCTCTGCGATGATGCCTCTACCGACGACACTCCCGCCCTCGTTGCCCGCTTCCAAAAGGAATATCCCGGCCTTATCCGATACCACCGCAATGCCCGCAATCTCGGCGTGCAGCGAAATTATCTGGAGGCATTCCGCCATGTGCGAGGCAAATATTTGGCGATGTGCGATGCCGACGACTTCTGGACCAGCCGTGACAAACTCGCCACCCAGGTGGCCTATATGGAGACGAATCCCGACTGCGCCGTATGCTTCCACAGGGTGATGAACTGGTTTGTGGCCAACGGAGAGAAAAGCCTCAGCAACGGCACCGCCGACCAGCGCCGCGCCGACACCACCGTGGCCGACCTCGCCCGCCGCAATCCAATCACCAATATGAGCGTGCTCTACCGCCGCGAACTCGTGGACCTCTCTTCCCTTCCCTCATGGCTCTCTGAAATACGCCTCCTCGACTATGCCATGCACATGCTCTATGCCTCGCATGGCAAGGTGCATTTCATCAACCGGACAATGGGCGTCTACCGCCAGAGTCCGCAGGCCATATGGAGCATGACAGAGGCTTATGCGCGCATGGAGATGTCGCTGATGGTGCGGATTCGCCTGATTCATCATTTCGAGAATGGCGGCGGGATGCAAGAAGGGGAAGATAATGATGATATTCGAAAGAGAGTGGTGGCAAACCTGCGGGAGGCGTCGATGGCGATTCTTGCTTCGATGCTGCGCACCGTCGTCGATGACGCGGAGCGCCGCGAGCACACATTTGCCCTGCTCCGCGAGATTGGGGGCGATTACACCACCACTGAGCTGGAACGCCGCGCCGCTGTGACGCCAAAGGGGAAAAGCGCGGCAAAGCGCCTCCTCTCCTTCGGGCGCCGCATGGCCTCGCGCCTCCTCCCGGTCCCCCATATCGGTTGAGAATTGAGAATTGAGAATTGATAGTCGCTCCGCGACTGCCCTTTAATTATGAAATATATCAGAACATTACTGTTTTCCGGATTAGCACTTCTTGCCGCTTGCGGCAGCAAGGATGGTGGCCAGCCAAAAGATACTCCCGAGCAGATTGACTCTGCCCGCGTGGAGGGCCGCGAGGCTGCCCGCATTTTCGTCAACAGCGTGTGGGAAGACACCCTCGACCTGCAGCGCGAACTTCTCGAGGCCCGCGTGCGCGGAAGCCGCTTTGACCGCAAAAACCATCCACAGGCTGCCGCCGCTTTCGACTCGGCTTTCGTCTCCACAGTCAAGACCGTGCGCCCCGATGTGGCCCGCGAACTGATGAAGGTTGACGCCCGCCTCGAAGAGGCCCAACCTGACACTACTACCCGCTGATGGCAGCTGTCATAGATTATTCCACGCCGCTCCCTGTTGCGAAAGATCTCGCCGATCTGCTCGATTCAGAGGCTCAGCGCATCAACCGCCCGGAGTTTATCCCTGACGACCCCGTGCAATTTCCGCGTCGCTTCTCCCGTTTGGAAGATATAGAGATATCCGCATTCCTCGCGGCAATCATAGCCTGGGGCAACCGCAAGATGATCTGCCGCGACGCCGACAGGATGCTCGCTCTCATGGACAATGAGCCATATCTATTCACGATGGAACGCGGCTACGAGGACCTTGATCCCGACCGCAACATCCACCGCACATTCTTCGCCCGCCACTTAGCGCACTTCCTGCGCGGCATGCGCAGAATCTTTCAGGAATATGGCACGCTGCAGGAGTTCTGCAGGCGCATTGTCGCGGCGGATTCCCCGGCACCTGCCTGGGAACTTGTGGCCGCTATGCAGAGGGTGATGGCAGAGGAGAACGGCGGCGAGAATTGCTCGCGGTGTCTGCCAACCAACCTGAACACGTCGGCGCTCAAACGCGTTAATATGGCGTTGCGATGGCTCGTGCGAGACGACGGCATAGTGGATATTGGCGTCTGGGATGCAATCCCCAAGAGCAGGCTCTTCATCCCGCTCGACGTGCATGTGGGCATCACCTCGCGCCAGTTGGGACTCGTGACCCGCCGCGCCAACGACCGCAAGACCGTGGAGCAGCTTACAGCCACACTGCGCCAGATTCGCCCCGACGACCCGGCCATTTACGACTACGCTCTCTTCGGAATCGGAATGGGACTCTGAGGTAATTTTGAATTTTGAATTTTGAATTGCAGTTGCGGAGCGACTGTACTATATATACTTATGAGATACAGGAAGTTGATTGTCTGGGTTTTGACCCTATGGATGGCTTTGGGTGGCTTGGCGGCTGTCGCGCAGAATCCCAAACGTGAGTTTCGAGGCGCGTGGCTGCATGTCATCGGCCAGAGCCAATGGATGAATAAGTCCACCGAGCAGGCCAAGGCTTATATTCGCGACCAGTTCGACAAACTCAAGGACGCGGGCTGCAACGCTGTGATTTTCCAGGTGCGCCCCACAGCCGATGCCATGTATAAGTCGGACCTCGAGCCCTGGACCTACTGGCTCACAGGCAAACGTGGCAAGGCACCCTCGCCGATGTGGGACCCGATGGAATATGCCATCGAGGAGGCCCACAAGCGCGGCATGGAATTTCACGCCTGGCTCAATCCCTATCGTGTCACATCCACCGCCAAAGAGGTGCTTCCCCAGTCGCACGATTTCTATAAGCATCCCGAACGCTTCTTCCGCTACAACGGCCAGATTCTTTTCGACCCCGCCTATCAGGAAAACCGTGATTTCATCTGCGAAGTGGTGCAGGATATCATGGACCGCTACGACGTGGAAGCCATCCATATCGACGACTACTTCTACCCTTACCCTGCTCCCGGCAAGGAGATTCCCGACGATGCCAGTTACAAGAAATTCGGCAACGGCATGAACCGTGGCGACTGGCGCCGCCACAATGTGGACCTGCTCATCGAGCAATTGCATTCCACAATCAAGAAAACGAAGCCCTGGGTGCGTTTCGGTGTAAGTCCCTTCGGCATCTGGCGCAACCAGCGCACCGACCCTCGTGGCAGCAAAAGCACCGGTCTGCAGAACTATGACGACCTCTATGCCGACGTGATTCTCTGGGCAAAGAATGGCTGGGTGGATTATCTGGCCCCGCAGCTCTACTGGAGCCTGGACATGAAAGCCGCGCCGAGCAGACACCTTGCTCAATGGTGGAACGACAATGCCAATGGCGTGGACATATATATCGGCCAGGATGTGAAACGCACCATGGACACAGCCGATCCCGGAAACAATGACCGCAACGAACTCGACACCAAGGTGAAGTTGTCGCGCCGTCTGCCGAATGTGAAAGGAAATGTATGGTGGCACGGATATTGGGTCACCGGCAACTACAAGGGCGCATCCGATTCGCTGTCGGTGAAGCACCAGAGCACGATAGCGCTTCCGCCGGCCTATGGCGACAAGCGCCACAAGCCATCGCCCGTGCGCGAACTGAAGGTGCAGAAAGAGGGGGGCGACATGTTCCTCACATGGAATACGAAGCAGCCCGGACACCACAAGAGCAGTTCGGAGGGGGATGTGGTGCGCTTTGTGGTATATGAGTTCTTCTCCGGCGAAAAGCAGGATATCAGCGATCCGCAGACAATAACAACTCTCACTCCCTATCGCAAGGTGAAGATAGGAAGCGAGAAAGGCGTGACATATGCGGTGACAGCACTCGACCGGCAGAACCGCGAATCAGAGCCCACCTTCATATATGTGAAATAATCAGTTCTCGGAGATAGCCAGCGCAAGGCCTAAGGTCTTGAGCAGCTTCTCTACTGTGCGCATCGAAGGATTCGCGTAATCTCCCTCAATACTTTTAATCATTCTGACGCTGACCCCCGACATCTCGGCGAGCAATTGTTGTGTCAGTCTTAGTTCTTGCCTTCTCTTTCGAATTTCCGTTCCGATATTCATGATGTTTCTTCGGTTTGAAGAGTTAAGATGGGTATTGAACGGGTGCATCCGCTGCGGCAAATAGTGCGGAAAGGTTGTAAGTTATCAGTTAAAAAAACTGCAAACACCCGTGTAAGTTAATGGGGATATGCCCCGGATGGTTGTGGGGCATAGCCCCGGAAGGTTTTGGTGCAAAATTAACATTTATCGGTAAAAAGAGCAAAATCAAGGCCTTTAAATTCACATATTTTTTCATCTTTTTACATCATTTTACATATCGCTGCCAAAACTTAGCAGTATTAGTCACTAATTTTGCAGCATACGACAACAAGAGCCTCTGGCCGGATGCCGCAGGCTCATAAAATCGATATAGAGATGAAACTTGCAAAGAAAAGATTTGATTTGATCGGAGGGCGCACAGGGCTCTTCGTGGTGTATGCGATCGGCATTGCAGTGTTGCTTCTTCAGCTCCGCAGCATAGCCTTTTAATGCCGCGGCACGGACCTTCAGCGATTGGGTCTTGTCCGGAAGCGAATCAATCGGAGGCTTTGCCGAATTTAGCGCATTTAGGCGAGTAGGCAAGCGTCACAATGACATGCTCCGAGCGATAAGAGAAGATTTTATACGATTCGCTACTTTCTTTACCCTTGATGGCGACAGACACTTCGCCATAACCGGCGTCGGTAAATCCGGCGCCGGATTTTTCGATATCAAATTCCGAGCGGTCATATACAGGGGTAGGGGGACCGAATTTGGGCATACGCACAATCCTTATGTCGCGACGGAAGTCTACACCCTCGGTCATTGCAGCCTTATATGCGGCCTCCTTCATGGTCCAGGCGAGCACGTTTTGCTCCACATCGTCGGAGGGAATCATCTGCAGTTCGTCGTCGCTGAGGAAGCGTTCCCGAATCTTGAGCACCTGTGCCCGGTCGGCGGGTTCGGCATCGATTCCCAGTGCTGCGCGGCGTGAATATTCCGCGAGTTCCACTTCGGGGGTGGGTGGCAGAGTGGCCACGGCGAGGAAATTGCGGCAATGAGTGATTGAAATTCGTCCCTGCTCGCCAAAGAGGAATGGGACGCCATTGCGGAAATGTCCTATTTCGCGATATGCCTCCTTGCCGTTCTCGCAATAAATCTGGCGTGCCATCTCCGGCCAGAGCGCCGGGGAACGGTCGTTGGCGCCGCTCACCTCCTCCACCTTGATGCCGGGAAGGGTGGGATGACGCCAATATACAAACTCAAGATCCGGCTGTTGCGGATTGGGATTGTTCACTGGGGTCGTCATTGCTGTTCAATATTTTTACGCGCACCTTCAGTATGCGGTGTTTCTCCATCTGGAGCACCTGGAAGCGGAGGCGCCCGCGGCTCAGGGTCTCGTTGAGGGTCGGGAAGTCTCCCTTTATCTCAAGCAGCAGTCCTGCCAGGGTTTCCGCATCTCCCTCGTCGCCGAGTTCCTCTTCCTCCACTCCCACTATGTGGCAGAAGTCGGAAAGGGGTGTCTTGGCATCAAACACATATTCATCGTGCGAGATGCGGCGATAGATGATGTCGGGGTCATCGTATTCATCATCTATGTCGCCCACAATCTCCTCAATCACATCCTCGAGGGTCACGATACCCTGGGTGCCGCCGTATTCGTCAATCACGATGGCGATATGGATCTTGCGCTTGCGGAAATCTTCGAGGAGGTCGTCGAGCATACGCGACTCGGGCACAAAGTAGGCCTCGCGAACGAGCGACTGCCAGGCGGGACGCTCCTCCTTGCCGATGTAGGGAAGAAGGTCCTTGCTATATAGCACGCCCACGATGGAATCCTGAGTGGTGTCGTATACGGGGATGCGCGAGAATCCGGAGTCGAGGATCACCTTGAGTGCATTCTCCCAGGAGTCGTGGCTTTCGATGGCCGTGACATCCACGCGAGAGATCATCACCTCGCGGGCATCCTTCTCGCCGAAGGAGAGGATACCCTCGAGCATCTCCTTGTCCTGGCCCTCCTTCACGTCGGAAATCTCGAGCGCCTTCTCGAGCTGGTCGGTGGATATCTCCTCCTGCTTCTTGGTCACCACGCGGTTGACGATATATGTGGATTTCACCATCACTTTCGCCAGCGCGCCGAAGATGGTATAGAGCGCGCCGATGCCCGGGGCAGCCCAGCGCACCCACCAGCCCGTGCGGCCGCGGGCCACAAGTTTGGGACATATCTCGCCGAAGAGAAGCAACAGGAAGGTCATCAGCACTGTCTGAACAAGGAAGTTGACCACGGTGCTGTTAAATTCCACAGTCTGCGAGATGGCGAATGTGAGCACCACCACCATCGTGATATTCACAAGATTATTCGATATGAGGATGGTGGCGAGAAGACGCTCCGGATTGGATATCAGTTTGTTGACACGCATATCCTTCGGGTCTTCCGATTCTTCTATCTCGTCCTGTTCTTCGGGGGTGAGGCCGAAAAATGCGATTTCGCTGCCCGACACGAATGCCGACATCAAAAGGCAGCCGAGTGCTATCACTATAAGTATGCTCCAGCCGAGCCATGACAATGATTCAGGGACATGGAAACTGATGGCGGGAGTGGCCGCATCAAGAAGCATGCAGAGTATATGATTGGCTGGATAAGGGTCTAAGTCCATAATTAAATGCAAAGTTAAGGCTTTTGCTTGTCTTTTACAAATCCGCTGACGTTAAAGACGCGCGATTCATTGACAAACCATAAGTATCCTTTCACATTTTTGAAGCGTCCCGACTTGCGGAGGGCGTTGACATAGCCGAACACCTGGTTGTTGTATCTGTTCAGGTTTTCAGGCACTTTGCCGAATTTATAGTCCACCACCACTGCGGAGCCGTCGGGGAAGAGCATCACGCGGTCAGGGCGTGGGAGATGGCCGGAGCCGTTAAGGATGGGGCGCTCGTTGATTATCTGCGCAGTGCCGTCGAACCAGTGGCGGGCTTCCACTTCCCCGATGGCACGCGAGAGCTGTGCGCGGTATTCACGGGCCTCGTCGTCGAGCAGAAGGCCCGACGCCTGCACTATGCGGATGGCCATGTCGAGGTCGGAAGCAGTGGCTACATTCTGCAGGATTGCGTGCTTGAGGTTTCCCTCAGAGCGCGGATTCTTGTCGAGGATCTCGAGCGGGCTCTCCTCGCCGGGGAAGAGACCGGAGCCGGCAGTCTCCGCGTCTTCGGCGTCATCCTTTTCTTCGGGAGCCCAGGAAGTGAGGTCGGAGAGGCGGAATTTCAGTTTGGCGGCGGGCACCCCGGAATAGTAGGCCCCTGCGGCCATTGACTCCTTCTTGCTGCGCTCCTTCTTGAACACATAGCCAGATTTCTCACTTTCGGCCTTGCGTTGCTCCTCTTTTGCCTCCTTCGCAGCCTTACGCATCTTCTTAAGGCTGTCAAAATCCTCGCAGCGTTCCCCTATGGCAAGGTAGCCCTCCTCCGTTTCGCGGACAGAACCGACGGCCGGCACGAACATAGGATCAAACTCAGCGTTGAGTCCGAGCTTGTCATAGCCCGTCATGAATCTATTGAGGTAATCACCCATCGTCTGTTTTTTGATTTGGCCGTTTTTGTCCGGTTTGGTCGGAGGCACGGTGAAGATATAGAGTTCGTCGGTGGCGCGGGTGTAGGCCACATAGGATTTGTTAAGGTCATCCTTGCGCAGTAGGTCGTAATATTCGTGGAGGCTGTTTTCGTGGGCAGTGCCTTCGAGGTCGGCAGTCAGTTCCACCGGAAGATAGGGTGGGAGGTCGAGCGACGGATTGAACACCGGTGCCGGCTTCACCCAGGTCCATTCTCGCCTGTGTTCGGGCGGCACATGGTCGGATATTTCGGCATCCTCGAAGGGTACAATGACGCAGGCGAATTCGAGGCCCTTCGACTTATGGACGGTCATGATCTTGATGGCCTTCACATCCTCGGGGGATGCGATGGAGGCCTTGTCGCGGAGCAAGTCCCACCAGCGGAGGAAGGAAGCCACGTCGGTAGGATGGGAGTCGCAATATTCGAGCACGAGGTCCTGGAAAGCGGCGATGAATCCGGCTTCGCGCCGGCGCGTTTCGGGGTCGATGAATTCGGCCACGGCGGCCTCTACGATGGCGGGCAGTGTCATCGCCGGCATTTTGGCGAGCATGTCGCGCAGGCGCGTCACATCGCCGCCCGACTTGATGAAGGAGTCAAGGCGCTCTGCAATCGAGCTTTCCGGATTCCCTTTGCTTATGTCGAAGAAGCGGAAGGCGCATTCAATGTCGGTCCATTTGCCCACACCCTTTTTCTTGCGCGACTCCTCGGGCTGGATGGTGGCGTTGGCACCATTGGCCACACTGCGGAGCACTGCCTCTATCACGCGCACCGAGACTGCCGAGGATATTATAAGCGACTGCTCGCTCACAAATTCAATCTCACGCTCCCCATTCTCGCGGGCTTCCCGATTGTGCGCCAGAATTGCATTTATTATATCGGTGCCGTGTTGGTTAGTGTCGACAAGCACGGCTATGTCCTCGAATGCGAATCCGCGTCGCATCAGATCCACAATGAGTTCTACGGTTTTCTCCGGGCGGCTTACGGCTTTCTCCTCTTTGGAGGAGGTGGTGCGATAAAAGCGCACCTCCACATAGCCCTCCGGCTCCCGGAAGTGGGGGGTCTGCACCACACCGTTGTAGAGCGAAGCGATATCAGACGAGAGTTCACGGCTGAACCAGCGGAAAAAGGCATTGTTAAATTGCACGATGCCCAACCGGCTGCGCCAGTTGGTATTCTCTGAAGGCTTGTCGCCCAGGATTCTCACACTGTCGGGATATGACAGTTTATAATAGTCCGGCACCACATTGCTGATGAGTTCGGGGCGGGCGTTGCGGAAGCGGTAGATGCTCTGCTTCACATCGCCGATAATCAGGTTGTCGTGATCGTGCGACATGCTCTCGTTGAGCAATGGCTGAAGGTTTTCCCACTGGAGAAGCGATGTGTCCTGGAATTCATCGATAAGGAAATGATTGAGGCGTGTGCCCAGACGCTCATATATGAAAGGGGCATCGGTCTCGTCGCCGATGATGCTGCGCAGGAGCACGGAGGTCTCGCTCAATTCGATGGCATTGTTGTCGATAAGATAGTCGCGGCGCTTACGGTCAAGAATCTCGAGAAGCCCCATGAAGGGCATATTGCCCTTATACACTTTCCAATGGCGGAAGCGGTTGGTTTCCCTCAGATCTGTCCAATGCAGATAGGCATCATAAAGCAGTTTATAAGCCGCTGATATCTTGTTGAAGAGATCCTCGTCGTCAAGTTTCTTGCTCACCTTCGCTTGCATCTCATCAAAGGATGGCACAACCTTTTTTGGGGCAGTGTCCCAGTTGGTGTCAAGGCATGCCTTAAGTCCTTTTTCGGGCAAGGAGAGGAAATTGTTGCCATTAAGCCCCTTCATATTGTCGGGCAGGATCCCTTTGAGGTCGCGGGCGTGCCCGCACATATTATTCCATGCCTTGCGCACATCATTCTCACATTCTTTCTTCAGGTCTTCATATATCTTATGGAAGTAGGGATGGGCGGCGAAATAGGCTTCCAGCAGCGGGCGAATCTTTTTGTATTCCTCATTGTTGAGGCGGTCCACATTCTTTAGCAGCGACTTATAACTTGCCGTGTTATCCTTTTTGAGGAAGATGTTCCAGCCGCTGTTGGTAGAGGTCATAATGTCCTGAATCCAGGTGGCTGCCTCGCAGGAAGGATTTGTGTCCACTTCGTCGAGCGTGTCGTCAACGCCCACGTGGCTCAGATAGTTGCCGTTGAGTTCCACCTGGTAGGAGTCGCTGATGTCGGCTTCATAGGTGAATGTGCGGAGCACGCGCTGGAAGAATGAGTCGATTGTGGATACGTTGAAATCGGAATAATTGGAGAGGAGCACATGCAGGGCGTAGCGGCTCACGCGGCTGATCTTCTCCGGCGTTTCGCCGAGGGCCTTGGAGAAGTCGGTCATGTAGTCGTCGTCGGAGCCGTCGGGATAGGCGAGTTTGAAGAGCCGCTCCACGATGCGCATCTGCATCTCGTTGGTGGCCTTGTTGGTAAAGGTGATGGCGAGGATGTGGGAGATGGAGTCGGCAATCTCCTCAATATGGCGCAGGCGACGCTTGCCCGATGAGGAGTTCTCGTCGACCACCGTGATATAATACCAGATAAATTTCTTTGCCAGCGAATGGGTTTTTCCAGATCCTGCCGAGGCGCGTTGCAAATCAAGCATATCCCCTGATTGATGATTATTTCACTTTGAATCCCATAGCGCGGAGCAAGTCGGTGACTTTCTGCTTGCAGTCTCCCTGGATGAGGATTTCGCCGCAGCGTGAACTGCCACCGCAGCCGAGTTGTTTCTTCAGGCGGCCTGCCACCTCCTCGGCCTCCTTGCCATCTTCAGGAAAGCCCTCCACAATAGTTGCAGTCTTCCCCTTGCGCCCTTTGCGGTCGGTGAGCACGTGAAGAGTAGCATTCTTGACGTGCGTCTCTGCCTGCGGCGCTGCCGCCTCTGCTTCGGGCTCGCCTTCGGGCAGTGTGCCGCTGGCGCTCAACTTAGCGAGCTGTTCTTTCCAATCCATTGGGCTTAATATTTTGAGAGGAGTTTTTCGAGAGTAGCGAAGTCTTCGGCGCGCTCGCGGAGGTCGCCCTGGGCGTCAAAGATGAAGAAGGCGGGGAGCTGCTGTACATTATATTTGGTGATGGCATCCGACGTGCCGCCGGTATCGATCACATTGGTCCAGGGGAGGTTGCGGGCGGCGTCGCGCCATGCGTAATGGTCGGCGTCGAGCGACACCTGGAAAATCTTGAGTGAGGCCGAACGCTTGTTGTATAGGTCGGCAAGCTGGCGGTTGAAGGCCGGCGAGTCCTGTTCATTCATCATTCCGAACACCACGAGCACCGGCGTACCCTTTCCCACGAGATCGGAGAGTTTCGCGGTGTTGGAATTCGGGTCGGGGAGCTGGATGTCGAGCACTTTGATATCCTCGTTGGCCATTACGGCTCGGCGGCCGTTGCGGGAGGTGTGGCGGCGGCGCATGGCATCGAGCGATACTTTGCGGAGCATGTCGGCATGCGGGTCGTTGGGACGGAACATCTCAAACTGTGTGGCCACTGCGGCGAAATATTTGGCATCCTCCTGGTCGGCGGCATCATAGAGCGGGCGGTTGCCGAGGGTCTTGGTGAGGAGGTAGTAGCCCAAGATGGAGCCCTGGGCATCCTTGATGTATTTGGTGTAGACGTCGCGCTTGAATTTGGCGAGCGACACGGAGTCGGTGGCGTTAAGCGCGAGGAGTTCCTTCTCGAAGGCAGCCAAGTGTTCGGCCTGCGGCGAACCGGTCAGGTTGAAGTCGGTGCCAAACTTGGGACCGGAACTTGTCACGGTGAGTTGTTCAATGGAATCTATGGGGAGGTAGATGTACCGGCCGTCGAGGGCGAGGCGGTAGATTTCGGGCGAGGCCGGGGCGGGTGAGGAGATGGAGAAAGAGCCGTCGGAACCGATGCGGGCGGAGTCTACCGCCTGCCATTGGCCGAGGAAATCCGGTTTTTCGAGCACTACCGATTTTCCTTCGGCGTCATAAATCTCACCGTTTACTTTGAATTTGGCCTCGCCGCAGGAGGCGAGCGCGAGAGCCATGATAGCGGACACAATCGCCGCAGCAAATATTTTAATCTTCATAAAAGTGATGAAATACTGTCAATAAAAAATGAATTTAAAAAGAGTAGGTGCGTCACGGCCGGGCAGCCATACAAAGCGTATGGCCGGCAGAAGGCCTCAAAATGCAAAGTTAGCGAAAATTTCCCAAAAAGAGAACATACTTTGTGGCAAAGTCCGGGGACGTCGGCTCTATCGGTGTTTTGCAGCTTTGATATTTCGGAGAAAAATGTTAACTTTGTGGAAATTTTTGCAATAGCGAAATTTGCGCGTCTCAGATGGGTCGCAGCCTGATGCCGGGATTCTGCCAAACGGCTTGTCCCTCAGCGCGCAAAAGACGAAAGAGCGAAGAAAAACAATAAAGATTTTTATGCTTAAACCAGTAAAGAAGACCATCGCACTGCCCGACGGAAGAGAAATCACGATTGAGACAGGCAAGTTAGCCAAGCAGGCGGATGGAGCGGTAGAGGTACGCATGGGCAATACGATGTTGCTCGCTACCGTATGTTCGGCCAAGGAGGCCGGCGAAGGAGTGGATTTCATGCCGCTCACAGTGGAATACAAAGAGAAATACGCCTCGATTGGACGCTATCCCGGCGGTTTCCTGAAAAGAGAGGGACGTGCCAGCGACTATGAGATTTTGACGTCGCGCTTAGTGGACCGCGTGCTGCGTCCGCTTTTCCCTGACAATTACCACGCAGAGACGTTTGTCAACGTGACCCTTTACTCTGCCGACGAGAATGATGCCCCCGATGCACTTGCCGGCATCGCAGCTTCGGCAGCGCTTGCGTGCAGCGATGTGCCCTTCAATGGCCCCATCTCCGAGGTGCGCGTGGCCAGGGTGGATGGCGAATGGGTGATCAATCCTACATTCGACCAGATGGAGCGTGCCGACATCGAACTTATGGTAGGCGCCACCTACGATAACATCATGATGGTGGAGGGCGAGATGAACGAGGTGTCGGAAGCCGAACTTCTGGAGGCCCTCAAGGTTGCCCACGAGGAAATCAAGAAACACTGCCAGGCCCAGATCGAACTGATGAAGGAGGCCGGCAAGGAGGAGAAGCGCAAATACTGCCACGAGGTGAACGACGAGGCCCTTCGCGCCGACGTCCATGAGAAATGCTACGACAAGGCTTACGCCATCGCCCGCACAGGCTGCGCCGACAAGCACTGGCGCAACGACCAGTTTGACGCAATCTGCGAGGAGTATATCGAGAATATGCCCGAGATGACCGAGAAGCAGCTCGAGAAATACACCGACGACCAGCGCAAGGCAATGGTGAAAAGATATTACCACGATGTGGAGAAAGAGGCAATGCGCCGCTGCGTGCTCGACGAGGGTATACGCCTCGACGGCCGCAAGACCACGGAGATCCGCCCCATCTGGTGTGAGGTGGACTATCTGCCCGGCCCTCACGGAGCGGCCATCTTCACCCGCGGCGAGACTCAGGCTCTCGTGACAACAACTCTCGGCACCACGCTCGACGAGAAGATCGTCGACGACGTGCTCAACCAGAGCAAGGAACGCTTCCTGCTCCACTACAACTTCCCGCCCTTTAGCACAGGTGAGGCTCGTCCGCAGCGCGGCGTGGGCCGTCGTGAAATCGGCCACGGCAATCTTGCCCACCGTGCGTTGAAGCGCATGTTCCCCGATGATTTCCCCTACACCTGCCGCATCGTGTCGGATATTCTCGAGAGCAACGGTTCGTCGTCGATGGCCACAGTATGTGGCGGCACGCTGTCGCTTCTTGACGCCGGCGTGAAGATGAAGCGCCCTGTGGCCGGCGTGGCTATGGGCCTTATCAGCGACGAGGGGAATGTGAAATATGCTATCCTATCCGATATTCTTGGCGATGAGGACCACCTCGGCGACATGGACTTCAAGGTGACCGGTACCACAAAGGGTATCACAGCCACCCAGATGGATATCAAGTGCGACGGCCTGAGCTATGAGGTGCTCGAGAAGGCGCTAAATCAGGCTCGCGACGGACGTCTGCACATCCTGAACATCATCAACGAGACCATTCCCGCACCGCGCGAGGACTACAAGCCTCATGTGCCGCGTCTGGTTACCATCGAGATTCCGAAGGAGATGATTGGCGCAGTGATCGGCCCGCAGGGCAAGGTGATCCAGGGCATCCAGGAGGAGACCGGAACCACCATCTCTATCGACGAGGACGAGAAGACAGGTGTAGGACGCGTGGAGATTGCATCGAAAGACAAGGCAAGCATCGACGCGGCGCTTTCGAAAATCAAGGCTATCGTGGCTCAGCCCGAGGAGGGTGAGGTGTATGAGGGCACAGTGCGTTCGATTCTCGATTTCGGAGCATTTGTAGAGTTCATGCCGGGTCGCGACGGACTTCTCCATATCAGCGAGATCTCCTGGAACCGCCTCGAGGACATGGCCGCAAGCGGCCTGAAGGAGGGCGACAAGGTGAAGGTGAAACTTCTCGAGATTGACAAGAAGACGGGCAAATATCGTCTGTCGATGCGTGCGTTGGAGCCGAAGCCTGAGGGCTATGTGGAGCGAGAGCAGCGTCCGCGTGGCGAGCGTCCGCGTCGTGACGGCGACCGTGGCGACCGTGATCCCAGAGGCCCGCGCCGCGAAGGCGACCGTGGCCCGCGTCGTGACGGCGACCGTGGTCCCCGCACATTCACTCCCCGTCACAAAGAGGACTAAGATACTATTCGAGTCCTTCCAAGGTATAAAAAATCCCGATGCCCTGCGGCACCGGGATTTTTATGTGTTGGGTTTTCTATACTTTATTCGGCATAGTCGGCGGCGACTTCGGTGAGGGCTTCCTCGGAGGGAATCCATTTGCCGTCGCTGTCCATCTCCACGAGATCCATCACATTATATGCGTCGAATCGCGGGTCTTCATCGTATTGGTCGCTCTCCTCGCCGTCAGCAAGCGTCAGCGCAAGCGTGTTCTTGTCGATCACGAGCAGTGCGTCGTCGTCGTAACTCTCCTCGGAGGCGAGATACTCTCTCACCATGCGGCGGAGGTTCTCTTTAAATTCATCTCTTGTCATTGTTGAACGTTTATCGCTGAACGTTTATCGCTGTTTATAGGTTTAAGCCTTGCGAAATTTTAAAACTTAATTATCCCTGCCGCCGAAGATGCGGAGCAGATAGAGGAATAGGTTGATGAAGTCGAGGTAGAGGTTTAGGGCTCCCATTGTGGCGAGTTTGTCGGTGAGAGCCGGGTCGAGATTGGCGGCGGCCAGGCGCTTCACGGTCTGCGTGTCCCAAGCGGTGAGGCCGGTGAAAATCAGCACGCCCACGATTGAGATAATCCAATCTAATGTGCTGCTGGCCACAAAAATATTCACCACGGTGGCAATAATGAGGCCGAAGAGCGCCATGATAAGGAAGGTGCCCATCTTTGAGAGGTCGCTCTTGGTGAAATATCCATACACCGACATTGCGCCAAATGTGCCGGCGGTGATGAAGAAGGTGTAGACAATAGTGCCGATGCTATACACAAGGAATATCGGGGCGAGCCATACTCCCATCAACGCTGCGAAGAGGCAGAACATCAAAAGGCATGCGCCGGTGCTCATGCGGGTGAGACGCGCGGGAAGCACAAACGCCATCACCAGCATTACTATAAACATTCCCCAGAACACAATCTGATTTCCGAAGATGAAAGATAATGCGGCAGGACTGCTTGCCACTCCGAGGGCACAGAATGCAGATATAAGCATACCTATGAACATGCGCACATAGACACGCTTCATTACTGAATTTACCTGCGTCTTTACGCTTACGCCCTGACCCGGGAAGGGGGGAGGCGTCTGATGATAATTGTTGTAATCCATCTTATTTCTTTTAATGAGTACACTACTGTCCACTAAAAAATGGACGGGGTTAAAAATTAAATAAATTCGGTTCA
>CAJLTZ010000031.1 GCA_905209725.1 uncultured Muribaculaceae bacterium | reverse complement strand
CTCTTCAACTTGCTGAACTGCATCAAAAATCGGTCGCCCCTGCATTAACATTTTTATGGGATGGGGTCTTAGTTGGTGGCAAATTTACTATATTTTTTAGAAAACAAAAAACATAAATTAGTTTTTTGAAATTAAGGTTAAAAATAGGGCAGTCGCTCCGCGACTTGGGCGTCAGAAACGCCTGCTTTTTATCGCTAATTTGCGCCGGTATGAATTATTTGCCGATTTTTTATTAACTTTACGACTCGCAGATCATATGACTCCTTTTTTGATCTGATTTCCCCATTCCCTGAATATACAGAGACACCCCAAGAATATACACAGATACCCCAATAGATATGAACAGATACCCAAAAGGCCTTTTCGGCTCACTACCCAATCTTTCCTTTTTCGCAAGGATGAGTTTGCTGTTAGGTTCATCCCTCTTCATCGCGGCACAGGCATCCGCTATCCCCGCAAAAAAGGATAATTCCACGCGTCAGGCATATAAGATCTATGTCGATAAGAACGGCGTGATGCGCCGCAGCGACAATAATAAGGAGGTTTCCTACTACGGCACCAACTATACCGCCCCCTTCGCCTACTCCTACCGCGAATTAGGCCGCCTTGGCAAGGACCGCCGCGAAGCCATCGACAAGGATGTATACCACATCGCGCGTCTCGGCCTCAACGCATTCCGCCTTCACCTCTGGGACGCCGAACTCGCCGACAGCGCCGGCAACCTCATCGACAACGACCATCTCGACCTGCTCGACTACATGATTGCCGCCTTCGAGAAACGTGGCATCGACATCATCCTAACCGCCCAGACCAATTTCGGCAACGGTTATCCGGAGAAAAACATCGACACCGGCGCTTTCACCTACGATTTCGACAAGTGCCAAATCCACGATGACCCGCAGGCGCAGAAAATCCAGGAGAATTACCTCTCCCAACTCGCCCGCCACGTGAACCCCTACACAGGCCGCTCTTACGCCGGCGACAACGCCATCATTGCAATGGAGATCAACAACGAGCCCTGCCATTCCGGCACAAAGAAGGAGGTGACGGCCTACATCAACCGTATGGTAAAGGCACTCCGCAAGGCGGGGTTCGAAAAACCGCTCCTATATAATGTGACCCACAACCCCGACGTGACCTCCGCTTACTACGACGCCGACATCCAGGGAACCACATACCAGTGGTATCCCACCGGCCTTGTGGCCGGCCACGAACGCAAAGGCAACTTTCTGCCGATGCTCGACAACTACACAATTCCCTGGAAGGACACAATGCCCCGCTACAACAAATTAGCCCGGGTGGTCTATGAATTCGACCCCGCCGACGTGACCTATTCCTACCTCTACCCGGCGATTGCCCGCACATTCCGCAAGGAGGGTTTCCAGTGGATCACGCAGTTTGCCTACGACCCCCTCTATCTCGCCCAATACAACACGGAATATCCCACGCATTTCCTCAACCTCGTATACACTCCCGCCAAAGCGCTAAGTATGATGGTGGCAGCCAACGCCGCCTACGAGATCCCACGCGGCGCCGACTACGGCCAGTATCCGCACAACTCCACATTCGAGCACACACGCGTAAACTATGAGCAGGATCTTAGCGAATACAACTCGCCGCAGAAATTCATCTATTCCAACAACACCACGAGCGTGCCCTACAATGCGGACAGCCTGCAATTAGTAGCGGGGCACGGCAACTCCCAACTCGTGGAATACGCCGGCAACGGAGCCTACTTCCTCGACCGCGTGTCGCCGGAGGGCGTATGGCGCCTGGAGGTGATGCCCGACGTGGCACAAATCTCCGACCCATTTACCAACACCGACATCTGCGACTCGAAGGTGGTAGCCACCAGCCGCAACCGCAAGATGAAGATAATGCTTCCGAAATTAGGGAAAGACTACAATTTTATAGGTCTAAATGACGGCAACAGCGCCAAGGGGACCGCCCGCGATGCAGAGATCGCCATCGAGCCCGGCACTTACCTTATCTACCCGCAGGGGATGCCGGTTCCCGACCGCCGCCTTATGCACCGCGCCAAGGTGGCAGGCAACATCGGACTCTTCGAATATGCCGCGCCTGACTACGACCGCGCACCCGTGGCCCTTATGCTTCCTAAGGATGCTGACCGGAATGTGGATATCTGCCAGATTCCGGAGGCCTGGGACTATAAACTCGAAAAACTGAATCTCGGCTGGGATATGCCGCCCGTGTATAGCCTCACCTCGGAGCCCAAACAGGATGGCAAGATTGTGATGCGCCGCTTTGTGGGATACCAGATGCAGAAACTTCCCGAGAATGTGAAAGCCACAAAGCTCAATGCAAAACTGATGACCAATGCCGCAGGAAAGACAGCGACCGCCATACCTGAAGGCAGCCGGATCTCATTGGTTTGCCGCGACGGCGCCACTTATTCCGCGCCCTTCACACCCGCGAAGGATGGCACATTCAGCGTAGCGCTCGACCAACTCAAACCTACCGAAGGAATCATAATGCCGGCACCCTACCCCACGATGCTCACGCGCACCATTCCGGAAGGAGGCACAAGTGTGAACCGAGCAAGCGACATCGAATTTGTGGAATTGGTTATCCCGCAAAAGAAAGGGGACAATCAGCAATTCCTCATCCAGAAGATCTGGGTTGATTGAGGATTGAGGATTGATGGCCTCTGACTTATAACCTCTGACTTAGTAACTCTGACTTATGACTTATTTCTCGCGTCGCGCACAATCATCAGCAACGCGTCGCGAACGTCAGAGGGCAGTTCCAAACCGCGGAGAGTGATGCTCCGGGCCCAGCCCGGGGCATCCTCCTCCCGCAATGTCATCAACACCTCGCGGAATTCCTCTGCCTCCTCCTCGGTATAACTGTCGGCACTGCGCCCGATGAAACGGTCGAGTTCTTCGTCGTCGTAATATTCCACCTTGTCGTCCATCGGCGTAAGCAGATTCTTCTCGCACACAAGATGCTGTCCGCAGCAGGAATCCTGCACGGCCACATCCGGAGCCTGAGATTCCTCATTTTCATTCTTGGCCGCCACGCGTTTGCGATGGCGCATCTCTCCTAAATACAGAATTATGCCGATGGCTATCAATACAGCCAATATTATCAATGCTCCTTTCATAATCTAATCTCTTTTGCACGAATCAAGCGCACGGGTCAGTTTCTTCAGCTCATCCTCAAAACCGGGAAAGCTCTTCGAAACGCATTCCATCCCCATAACCTCACAATTGCCAATGCGCGGCGCAGCCACAGAGAGTGCCATGGCCATACGGTGGTCGCCGTGCGCATCAAACAAAATCCAATCTTCCAGTCTTTTCCCCAATCTCCCATCCCAACATATCGAATCAGCGCCGACATGTAGCCGATACGCCGCCTTGGCCATCTCCGTCTGCAATGCCGCAAGGCGGTCGCTCTCCTTATGGCGCAGATGCGCCACACCGGTGAAGCGGAACGGTAAGCCGCTCACGCAGCATCCCACCACAAGAGCCGGCACAAGATCAGGAGTGGCGTTCATCTCCCTTTCAAAGAGTCCGGAACCAACACCGTTGAAGTCACCAATAGCAGCAAAAATCTCGGCACAGGCGGAATCGCCCTGCAGAGAATCGTTGCCCATGCGCATTGCCGGCAGCACTGCCTCCACTTCCGGATAGAGCAGATTCCACTCATAAAAATAGCTTGCGGCCGACCAGTCGGGTTCTATCTCATAGACGGCTGCACCATCGGTGAGGCACTCCATCCGCCGCGTCACTTCCCGCGTCATTTCCACATATGGCCGCGACACGCAACCATCGACAAGCACTTCACCTGCGTCCCTCCATAACGGAGAAGCAAGCAGAAGCGACGACGCAAACTGACTGCTCACCGAGCCATCCACCCTCACAGCAGAATCGGCAAGAAGCGTTTTTCCATTCACAAGAAGCGGCGCCCGTCCATCCTCCTCCGTATATCTTATGTCGGCGCCAAACTCCCGCAATGCATCCACGAGTGGACTCAACGGCCGGCGACGCAAGGCATCGGCACAGTCGATCCTCGACACCATCCCCTCGCAAGAAGCGGCCATCCCCACGAAAAAACGGAGGCTCGTGCCCCCCTCGCCGAGATAATAATCCGTAAGGACGCCGGGGGCTGCACATTCCAATTGCAGCAACGCCTCCCGAAGCGCAAGCGTATCGTCGCACTCAGGCAGATTGCGCAATTCCACATCTCCCCGCCCAAGGCGTCTGCGCACGAAGCGGCAAACAAGCGCTCTCGCAGCCTCGCTCTTCGATCCCGGCAATTCCACACGCACCTTCATCTGCATATATTCTTTATACCTCTTTCCCTTTGAAGAAGAGACAGGCGTCGCCATAACTCAGGAAACGGTAATCGCCGGCGAGTGCGGTATCATAAAGCGGGCGCCAGCGGGGATTTCCCTCCGCGTCATTTCCCAGGAAGGAGCTCACAAGCAAGAGCAGCGTCGACTGCGGCTGATGGAAATTGGTCACCATCGAATCCACCACACGCCATCTGAAACCCGGAGCAATCATAATGGAAGTATGCGCCGTGATGATATTCTCGCCCCTCTCATCAAGCAGTCTGAGCAGAGCATCGAGCCATTCGATCGTCTGCACCCGGAGAGTGTCGACATCCATATCTGCATAATCATAAGCCTCCCATTGCGACACGGCAAGTTGGCCGTCCCCCTCGGCCGCATGGCGCCCCAGATAGGGAAGCGACTCAAGCGTGCGCACCGAGGTGGTGCCGATGGCAGTGATGCCCCGGCCCTCTGCGATTGCCGCACGCAAGGCCTCTATCACATCCCGCTCCACGCTGATTGCCTCCGTGTGCATCGGATGATCGCCGATGGTGTCGCTCTTCACGGGCTGGAACGTGCCGGCACCCACATGAAGCGTTACCCTGCGAATATCCATTCCCCGGCCGCGCATCGCGGCAAACACTTCCGGCGTGAAATGAAGTCCGGCAGTAGGTGCGGCCACCGAGCCCTTCACCTCCGCATATACTGTCTGATAGTCGTCAAGATCGCTCTTCTCGCTCTCACGCTTCAGATAGGGAGGAATCGGTATGTTGCCGGCCGCCTCCACCACACTTGCAAAGGTGACATCTCCGTCCCAGGAAAACTCAATCTCCTGCGACTTGCCGCCGGCATCCCCCACCCTGCGGGCGCGGAGCCTTACCGGAACGTCATCCACCTCTATCTCTTTTACCAATTCCCCCTCTTTCCATTTCTTTGAATTACCCACAAGACAGCGCCAGCGGCAGCTTCCCCTCTGCTGAAACATCAGCACATAATCCTCCGGCGCCATCGGGTCGAGCAGAAAGACCTCGATTCGGGCACCTGACGATTTATGAAAAGAGATGCGGGCATTTATCACACGAGTATCATTGCACACCACAAGATTTCCCTCCGGAAGAAGGGAAGCCACATCAGAGAATTTTGCATGAAGAGTTTCTTCAGGGCAGCGGCTCACCAAGAGTTTGCAGGCGTCGCGCCGCACCAGCGGATGACGCGCAATGCGCTCGTCGGGCAGCGGATAATCAAAATCCTCGATTCTTATCGATTCTGTGCGTGATTTTATTGAAGCCATTATTTAATTGAATATCAGCACGTAAATAAAATTTCCCGACTTTTGCGGAAAAATTTTTACGAAAAAACTTCACAAAATTAGCAAAAAAATTTGTGTGAACCGAAAAAATGACTTAACTTTGCATCCGCAATCGGGCGATTAGCTCAGCTGGTTTAGAGCGTCTGCCTTACAAGCAGAGGGTCTGCGGTTCGAATCCGTAATCGCCCACCGATTAAAGCGACTGAGGTCGCGGGCAATCAAAAAATCTTTGGGGCGCTTAGCTCAGCTGGTTTAGAGCGTCTGCCTTACAAGCAGAGGGTCTGCGGTTCGAATCCGTAAGCGCCCACTCCCCACAATCCCCAGCTCGTCTTTACGGTTTCGGCCGTAGAGGCGAGCACCTCTTTTTATACATACCCATCCTCCTCGCCCGGTTCGCCGCTAAGTCCTAACGACGACAATGTGATGCGGCGCGAATGATTCGCCGTAATCTTATTGGTGATATACACAGTGAAGATCGGAAACATCATCATACCCAAGGCTGCGAGCACCACCGACAGCACACGGCCCACAGCCGTGATGGCCACGATATTCGATCCAACCGTGGTTGCATCCATAAAAGCCCACCAGAGCGCGTCGGTATAATTAGTGACAAGGGCGTTCACTCCATGCTCGAAAAGATAGAAGGCGAGCGAGGCGAAATAGATAGATGCAATCAGCGTGATAAGATAGGAGAAAAAGAGACTCGAAATCTTGCTCGATGTGAACCAGCCCACCACTATGGCAAGCGCATACCCGCCGCGAACCAGCGGAATGAACTGAAGCACATATTCCACCTGCGGGTCGAAATGAATGTTAAGCCAGGTGAATATCGCCAGCCATGGCACCGAAACGAGGAAGAACACCCAGCGGGTGGCAAGGAAATGCTTCTTGCGGGGGGAAAGGAATAGCTCCACAAAGAAATCCGCGAGGAAGAGCATGCAGATCCAGAACTGCAGCGTGAGAAATTGCGGCTGGCGGTAGAATTGCAGATTCTCAAACGTGTCCCAGGAAATGCAGACCACCAGAAAAACACTGGCCAGCAATATGATGACGTGTAATAAAGCGAATATGCCGTAATGACGCAGACGAGCGTCGATAGCTTCAAGTCGTGTTCCCATAGTCGGTATAGTTTATTGATAGAGAGAAGAGTAATCAGTCGATTCCGAGGATATCCAGCACACGTCGGTCGGCGAGCAACTCGGCGGTGGGTCCGTCGGCTGCCACATGTCCCTTTTCCATTACAATGCTTCTGGGACACATTTCGTTCACCAGGTCAAGGTCGTGAGTCGCGATTATGCAGGTGTGATGGAATGATTTGAGTATCTCTATCACACGCCGCCGGGCATCCCAGTCGAGATTGGAGGTCGGTTCGTCGAGCACCAGCACCGAGGGTTCCATCGAGAGAGTAGTGGCAATAGCCACGCTCCGCTTCTGTCCTCCGGACAATTGCCAGGGTGCGCGCTTTCGCAGATGCGGCACACCGACAGCCTCAAGCGCGCCTGCCACGCGCCGCTCCACCTCCTCCGGCGGCAAACCCATATTCAGCGGCCCGAACGCCACATCCTCCTCCACCGTGGGCATGAACAGCTGGTCGTCAGGATTCTGAAACACAATCCCCACCGACTGCCGGATGACCGGAAGCGTTTTCTTGGTGACCGGAACATCCCCCACGTTCACCTCCCCGCTTGAGGCCATCAGAAGCCCGTCGGTGTGGAGCAGAAGCGTCGACTTCCCGGCGCCGTTGCGACCCAGCAATGCCATCTTCTCCCCATGCCCCACATAGAAGCTGACCCCGTCGAGAGCCTTCACTCCGCCGGGATATTCGTAACTCACATCGCTGAATCTTATATAATGATGACTCATATTTTTTCTCCTTTAGAAATTAAAGAGGGCGCCAAGATTGACAAAACGCAGAACGGCGAACACCGCAGACCATACAACAAGCACTATGGTATCTGACATACGCCAGCGCATCGAACCATCGCCATAAACAGGCATCTCGCCATGAAATCCCCGGGCAAGCATTGAGCGGTGCACCCGTTGCGCGCGATGCACGGTGCGGATAAAAAGCTGTCCGGTCATCGTGCTCCACATCCGCAGGCTCATGCTTTTCTTCATATACCCTCGCGCCTCACGCGCACGGCGCATGGTGAGCGCCTCTGTGAGAAGCACGTCGAGATACCTGAACACGAAGAGGAGTTGCGTGGTGAGGAATCCCGGCACTCCGAGCCGTCGCATTCCGCGACATATTCCCGCGAATCCATAGGCTTCGGTGAGCACCAGCAGCGCCTGCACCGACAGCAGTCCGCGCAGGATTATCGCGGCAAATTCCAGCCAGCCCATACTTACGGCCACGCCTCCGACCTCGAAAGCCGCATCGCGGTGAAACCAGGGATTGAAGGCGCCAATCAGGGCCACTAACGGAAGCACCGCAAGCGAACGGACCAGCACCTTGCCGAATTCGATACCGGCTATGGCAGCAGCCACCGCCGGACATACCGCAAAAAAAATGAGAGCCTGAAGCGAATGCACCGGCACCGACAACATCGCCACCAGATAGAGGATGCACACCAGCAGCCCGCAACGCACGTCGCATAGACGCAAGTCGTCGCGGCGCCCGGTGTTCATCTCCCGCAGCACATATATCGACTTCTCCAGTGTTCCCATCACATCAGGCTATTGCACGCTTCCTTACGCTTTCACTCTTTTACGCCGGGCAGTGAGCAGGTAGGCGAACGACCATACAAGCGCCACCACCATCAGCGCCCCTATGATTCCCGAGAAACTGTTCTCATAATCAGGGAGGAATGATGTGGATGCCTGCACCGCACCGGCCGCATCGGCCACAGCCGATACGGCACCTGCAGGTTCGGTGGTGCCGAGTATCCGCTTAATCGACCATTCAAGGCCGTCGGGATTGCTTGAAGCCAGGAACGCGAGGCCACCGCCGATTGCGAGGGCGGCCACAGCAAACCAGATCACGCTCTTGCGCATTGCCTGACGATGATGCGCCCTGCGGTCGCGCTCATAGAGAAGCCCGGGCTCCGCCTTCTTCACAAATATCAGCACGACGCCTGTGGCAAGTCCCTCACCCACTCCGATGGCGAGATGGATTGCGGTCATCAGCGCCAGAAATTCGCCGAATGGAAGCGCGGTGACTCCGGAGAGCGCCGTCTCCACGCTCACCATCACGGCTCCCAGTTCAAGGCCGACTGTGCAGGCAAGCAGCGACACGCCCATCATGCGCCACGAGCCGCCAGCCGACCCACGAAGGGGCTTATATATCAACGGATATGCCACAAGGCATGTCATAGCCGCCATATTCAATATGTTGCATCCGAGCGCCATCAGTCCGCCGTCGGCAAAGATGAGGCACTGGATGATGAGCACCGAAGTCAGCGTCAAGAACGCCGCCCAGGGTCCGAGGAGCGCCGCCAACAGCACGCCGCCCACGATATGGCCCGACGACCCTGTGCCCGGAATCGTGAAATTCACCATCTGCGCGGCAAACACAAATGCCCCTAACACTCCCATCAGCGGCACCATATTCTCATTGCCGCTCTTCTTTATCTTCATTCCGGCCGTCACGATGAGGACCGTGGCTGCCGCCGATGCCGTAAGGGCCACCGCCGGCGACAGCAGTGCGTCTGCCATATGCATAATTATGATTATTTACTTTAACTTTAATTGTAAGTCCTTCTCCTATTTCCCCTTGCCATCCGCAACGCCCATCACCTTCGGCGAATAAATCATAGTGATTATCGCACCCAAGGCCATCACTCCTGCCGAAACCCAGAGCACAAGCTGCACCCCGCCCCATTTCAGCAGCAACGGCATCACAAACACTGCAATCACTGCCCCCACTTTGCCCAACGACGCCGCAAGCCCCGATCCCATTCCACGCTCCTCCACTGTGTAAATCTTCGGCGGAAGCACATAAGTGGTGAGGTGCGGGCCCATATTGAGGAAGAGCTCGAATGCCATAAAGGCTCCGATTGATATCCAGCGGTTCCAGCCAAAATGATACGACACTATCAGAAGCACCAGTGACGCCGTGCTTGCCCAGAAACCCAAAGTCTGAAGTTTTGAAACCGAAACACCCTTCATCAGCCGCCAGATGCCGAGAAGGAACCCCGGGAGAATCACACAACTGATAAAGAAGGTAGTCTCAACCGACGAGGCCACATGATGGATTGCCGACTCGCCGGCCTCCACATGCTCTATGCCCAATGACATCACAAGAATCGGCAGGAACACGCCGATGCCATAGACGCCGAGTCCCTCGCAAGCCCAGGGAATGCCGCTCAACACAATCCGGTCCCAGTTGTTGCGCATAAATTGCCACGCGCTCTGCTTCACAGGCTGAGGAGTATTCGTTTTCTTTTCCGGCTCAATCTCCACGTCCCGCCCGAGGAAATTCTTCACGGCTTTTTCAGCCTCGGCCGTGCGACCCTGCTGAAGAAGCCACATCGGGCTCTCCCAGAATTTGATGCGGCAAAGGAACATCACGCCGGATATCACGGTGACTATCCACATCAGCTTCGGCCATGCCCCGGCACTTCCCCAGAACAGGATTAGATACCAGCACACTCCGGCAACCACGATATTGCCCAGCGCGCAATTGGCCTTGGCAAATCCAATCATCGTGCTGCGCCATTTCACTGGCATCAGTTCGGAAATATATCCCGAATCAAGACTATATTCCGCGCCGATTCCCAACCCTATAATAAAGAGCCCGATAATCAGCACCCAGACATTCGGGAAAAGAATCACGACCACCGAGGTGACGGCCACCATAGCCGGACACAACCGGAAGAAAACCAGATAACCGTAACGGTCGCTGAGACGACCGAAAAATACCGAACCTATCACGATTCCCACCAGGTCGGCCGCACCGATGAGTCCCTGCATACCGGCACTCAGCTCCGGATGCGACAGAATATTCAGCATCGGGATGATGATGCCGGCCAGCGTGGCCACGCCGGTGCCTATCAGCTGCCCCAGCGAGGCAACATATGTGATCCACACATGCCGCCAGGTGAGCGGCATTGTGGCCATATTCACCATTCCCGTATTGTTTGACCGTGTTTTCATAGCCTTGATTTTTTCATTTCACCTCCTGCCGTCCCGTCATTTCTTTTGGGCATCCGGCGCTGACGGCGCTCCCTTTGCGGCAGGTGCAGAACCCTGTTCCGGTGCCAAGAACTTATAAGCTGGAAGGAGGAACATCCAAGTGGTGAGGCAGAAGGGGCCGGTAAGCGTAGGCAGACCCATCGGCGAGAAGAAAGAGTTCATCGCCCCCTGGGCAAATACCGTGGCCACAATGCCAATCACAGCCCAGATGGCTGCCTTCCAGGAGAAATTGCAGAATGTGGCTCCTAAGGCGATGCCTGTGAGCACTGCCGAGAAGCCATAGAGTCCATTGGCCACGTCATGGCCGGGTGCTCCCCAAACAATTGCCACAATGAGCGCTATAGCTGACGACACAGCTGCCCATACAGCCGCCCGCCAACTGCTCACGGCAAGACCCGCAAGGAAGAAAATGCCTGTAACCCAACTGTTGATGAGGAATACCTGCGCGATTCCCTTCAGCCAGTATACGCATAATGAACCGAAACGGATGTCGAGCACTCCCTGCATGCCGTCTGCAAATTCCGGTGTACCCATATTCTCTGCAGGCATTCCCGCGAAGAGACGCGAGGCCAACAGGAACACCCATGTGCAAACCACAAAGGGGAACGTAAGCGAACTCATCTTCCAACGTCCCAACACATTATCCATACCCGAACGAGCCCATGTGGTCGACGCCGAACAAAGCACCAACGCTATCCACATCCATACCGTGTTTCCCAAAAATGTCGGGAACGCGCAGCCCACGAGAACACCGTTAAAGCCCCAGAGACCCTGCGCGCCGTTCTGGTCGGAAAGATGAAGCACATATCCGGTAAGCGTAGACACAATCACTCCCACAAGCGCGCCCCACGCCACTATCCCTATGCCTTCTTCATACGCTCCCCAGTATATGCCGGCCATAAAGAGGATTCCGGTCCACATATTGTCCTGGAACATCACCTGGCCTACTCCGCGGAACAACGTGCGGGGAAACGCCGCTATCGATTTCTTTGTATAATCAGACATAATATCGGTATTTATTGTTTTTAACAAAAATATCCCCTCCATGGTTGCGGAGAGGATTAGTTTATACGAATATCTACAATGAAGGGGCTCTATCTACAATGAAGGGGCTCAAAGATTGTTCCTCACCTCCATGGGAATTCTTCTGGCACGGGATGCCCCTTGACGGCCATCCTCACCTTCGAGCAGAACTCGCGGATAATGGCCTTCACAGGACCGGTCTCCATTCCAACCACTTTAAAGAGGAGTCCGGCCTTGTTGGGCAGATGCGTGATGCCGCAGGCCACCTTCCTTTCGCGGTCGATGAAGGCATCGGTGGCGGCATATATTTCGGCGGCCTTCTCGGGTGGAGTCACCACAACCACATTGCCAAACACATCGTAATGTCCCATCACGCCCAGTTGACGAGGATTCCTCTTGGCCGGCTCTATCACGAATTTCTCCCTGAAGAGAGGCTCTCCGTCGGGACGTTCGCCACGGCAGGTGACCGAAAGGATGTCATAGTCGTAAAACTCGCCGTCGACGAATGTCTCGCGACCCTGATAATGCTTTCTTCCCGCCATAAATATCTCCGAATAGAAGAGTGTGGCCGTAGGGTGCGCTATAATCCGGGTGTCGGATATGAAACGGGTATGCCTGCAGGGTATGGTAGGTTCGGGAAGGAACTCCAGATATGAATCCTCCTCCAGCACGATATTCTGCATGAGGCCGCAATAGTTTTCCCGCATCTCAGCCACCTTGTTGGCAGCGCCGGTCGACACGAAAGCATAGCTGCCCTTGCGCATCGTGATGTCCTGCCGGTAGCGGTCGCCCTCCATATATTGTCCTCCCGACGAGAGGATATAGACGCATGGCATGCCGGGCATCTCCTCGTCGAAATAAAGTTCCTGCTGCACCACAATCGGCACGCGGCGCTCCAGATCGCGCATTATGCTCTTGCCCCGAGGATCTATCTCAAATCCCATGCGCAGATAGCCATTCTTGCCGGGCGCCCCCACATACATTGCCTTCGGCTCCGTGAGATACGGCCGCATCTCCGGATAGGAGGAGAAATCCACAGTGGGCACGGGCGAGGTGGTCCCATGCAATTGATAATCGAATGCCATAACGCGCTATTTTAATGAATGAGTTCCTGTTTATTTCTTTTCGGTCTTGTCGAATAGTGCCATCTTGAAGATGAGGTCGATGAGTTCGTCGATACCCTCGCCTGTCATACAGTTGGTGAACACGAAAGGTTTGCCAGGGCGCATGAGTCTGGAGTCATGGTCCATCACGGAGAGGTCGGCGTGGACATAAGGCGCGAGGTCGGTCTTGTTGATTACCAGGATATCGCTCTGCGAAATGCCCGGGCCATCCTTGCGCGGAATCTTGTCGCCGGCGGCCACATCTATCACATAGATGAAGAAGTCTACCAATGCCGGCGAGAAGGTGAGCGTCAGATTGTCGCCGCCGCTCTCAATCAGCACGATATCGGTGTCGGGGAACCTGGCCTCCATCTCCTCGACGGCGGCGATATTCATCGACGGGTCCTCGCGCACTGCTGTGTGAGGGCACGCACCCGTCTCCACGCCGATAATCTTGTCCTCCAGAAGGATACCCTTCAGCGTCTTGCGCACGTGCTTGGCATCCTCGGTGGTGACGATATCATTGGTGATAATCAGCACCTTCTGTCCTAATTCGAGAAGGCGCGGAGTGATGGCCTCTATAAGGGCGGTCTTCCCGGATCCCACAGGTCCGCCGATTCCTATTCTACAAGTATTGCTCATATTTCTTTCCTTTTTTGTAACCTGTTATCTTGATTAGCCCCATAATCCCATCAACTCATCCACTCATCAGTTCATAAACATTCTCATATTACCCTTCTCGTGGAGAGAGGCGAGGATGTCGAGTTCGGGATAGAACGCTCGGATGTCGCTGAGAGAACAGTCCTTTATCTCGCGATAGGCGTCGCCCACCATTCCGGAGAGTTCATAGAGTATTTCCTGCGTATCATAGTGAGAGACACGCACGCAGCGGAGGGCGGCGCTCAGCACCATATTTGCCACTCCATACTGATGCGAGCAGAACATATCCTCTTCGGGCACTCCGGCCGCCGCGAAAGCGAGTCCCTGCGCCACGGGGTATGTGCCGGGGGTGGTGTCGGCGTTGATGTCGCCGAGCCAACGGAGTATCCGTGAATCAGAGGAGAAGAGACGCACACCCAACTCCGCGAGTTTCTTACCCATACGCTTGAGCATCAGCCGGGCCTCATCGTTCATCTTGCAGAGCATCAGGGCTCTGTCGGCGCGCAATATCCCCTCGTAGTCGTCGGCATTATAGGCGCGATAGGCATGGAGCATGGCGATGCCGTCGCTCCAGGCCGCCTGTTCCACCTGACTGAGTGTGAATTCCCGCAAAGTGGCCGCATCATGGACCACATGCTCGAAGCCGGCGGTCTCAAGTCCGTTGGAGAAACTGAACGTTCCCACAGGGAACATCGAGTCGCTGAATTGCAGCAGGCGCATTGCCGCCGCGCTGCTGATCCGTTCCCCGCACTGCTCCGCCTGCGGGCACACCTCGGCGTCCGGTGTTTTCTCTCTTCTCTCCATAATGATTAATGAACTATATGACCGTGGTCGTGTGAATGGACATGGCTGTCATGGCCGGCGCCTCCGAAAAGACGGCGGATCTCGTGGGGGGCAAGATAGGGGATCACCTCCAGTCCCTCCTGGAAGCCGTATGTGATTCCCTCGATATTGTGTGTCTCCATCACTGAGAGCATCACCTTGCGGTCCACGGTGAGCGGCACATAAACCTTGGTGCCCTTCACCACAGCCGGCCAGTGCTGATTGCCGATGGCGTGGCCGAGTTCCACACTTGTGCGGATGATTGTCTCCGGATCCTGATTCTCGATGCCCGAGAGGTCGATTACCAATACCGGGCTTAATTTCAGGCGGAGCACCGCCGCCGTGTTTTTATCGGGGTCGTAGGCGATCACATCGCCGTCGACCACTTGCGAATGACGTGCCAGCGCCACAGGATATTCCTTGCCGCTAACGCCCTTGGCGAGAAAACGGCTCTTCTGCGCTGTCCACTGGTCGAGGAAGATATAGTCTATTTCTGCGTTTTCGAACTTGTGATGCCAGTCGTGCTGCGTGTTCACATTGCCCAGCACTTCGGTGTAGATTTCCATGTGTTTTCCTTTTTTTCGTTAACCTTGATTCGGTAACAGTGATTTGTCAACCTAAAATTTAATGAAATGGGGAGACTCCGGAAGCCGGGGCCTCCCCATGCGTATTTAATTTATATGTAGCCTCATCAGCTGAACCAATAGAGCTGGGCGAGCGGTAATGTCTTTGCCGGGGGTACATATGCGAGTTCACCGTTGACAGTAACATAGAATGTCTCAGGATCAATCTCGATTCTGGGAGTTCCTGTATTGTGAAGCATATCAGCCTTTGTGATCTGACGCACGCCATGCACCGGATAAATGTTGCTGGTCAAACCATACTTGGATTTGATGTCATTATCCACAGCGGCACGCGACACGAACGACATGCGGGTGTGAGGCAGGCAGTTGCCCCAGTCGCCATACATCGGACGCATGATCTTCGGCTGAGGCGTGGTGAGCGATGCATTGGGGTCGCCCATGTTGGCCCAACTTATCACTCCGCCCTTGATCACGAGTTGCGGCTTGGTGGCGAAGAATGCCGGCTCCCAAAGCACGAGATCTGCCATCTTGCCTTTCTCAACCGATCCAAGGACATCGCTGATTCCATAGCAGATTGCAGGATTAAGCGTAATCTTGGCGATGTAACGCAGCACACGGAAGTTATCGTTCTCCGCAGAATCTTCGGGAAGACGCCCGCGCACCGATTTCATATAGGATGCCATCTGGAATGTACGCATGAATGATTCTCCTACGCGGCCCATGGCCTGCGAGTCGGAACTTACCATCGAAAGCACTCCCATATCATGCAGGATATTCTCGGCACTTTGCGTCTCGGGGCGCACACGGCTTTCTGCAAAGGCCACATCCGAAGGAATGTTTGGATTAAGGTTATGACAAACCATAATCATATCAAAGAGTTCAGCCTGCGAATTGATACCGAAAGGCAGTGTAGGATTTGTCGACGAAGGAAGCACATTCATCTCGGAAGCCACCTTCAGAAGGTCGGGAGCATGTCCGCCGCCGGCGCCCTCAGTATGATAAGTGTGGATGGTGCGCCCGTCAATAGCAGCGATTGTATCCTCCACATAACCTGATTCATTCAATGTGTCGGCATGAAGGGCGGCCTGCACGTCGTAATCATCGCATACCTCCATACATGTGCGGATTGCTGCCGGTGTAGTTCCCCAGTCTTCATGGAGTTTGAATCCACAAGCCCCTGCTTTCATCTGGTCTTCCAGATTTTCACGGCAAGCGCAGTTGCCCTTGCCTAAAAGACCTACGTTCACGGGGAGAGCGTCGGCAGCCTGAAGAATGCGTTTAAGGTTCCAGGGACCGGCCGTGATGGTGGTGCCATTGGTACCGTCGGTCGGACCTACACCACCACCTATCAATGTGGTGATACCGTTGGAAAGGCAGTTGAATGCCTGCTGTGGGTCGCAGAAGTGCACGTGGCCGTCAATGCCGGCAGCCGTCAGGATCAGATGTTCGCCGGAGATGGCATCGGTGGAGGGACCTGTCACAAGGTCGGGCGATACGCCCTTCATCACATTCGGGTTGCCCGCCTTGCCTACGCCGGCAATCTTGCCGTCCTTGATACCTACATCGGCCTTCACTACGCCGAGTTTGGCATCGATGATCGTGACATTGGTAATCACCAGGTCAAGACTCCCGGCTGCCGAGGTGCATTCATTGGCCAGACCCATGCCATCGCGTAGCGTCTTGCCTCCGCCGTATACGACCTCGTCGCCGTATACGCGGTAATCTTTCTCTATCTCTACATACAGGTCGGTGTTGCCCAGACGGATCTTATCCCCTACGGTCGGACCGAACAGCATGTTGTTTTCTGTGCGTGATATAGTAGCCATGGCTTATTTATTAAGTTCATTTTGTGTATATTCAGAGTCTGCATCTTCTGCAGAAACGCTCTTGTAGCCGTATTCCTCCATACGCCTCAGCGCCTCAATGCGTTTTGGGAAATATGTAGGTGTGTCTTCGGTTCCTGTGTATCCATTGGCGAGGTCGTCGAAGCCAATCACCCGGCGCTTGCCTGCATAGGCCACGATCTCAACCTCTTTCTCATCGCCGGGCTCGAAGCGGATTGCTGTGGTGGCCGGAATGTTGAGATGGAATCCGAATGCCTGCGGGCGGTCGAACTCGAGGTAACGGTTCACCTCGAAGAAGTGATAGTGGCTGCCTATCTGGATGGGACGATCTCCTGTGTTGCGCACTTTCAGCTTGCGCACTGTGCGGCTTTCATTGTATTCAATCGGGGCATCGGCTAAAATCACGCCCCCTACCGGGCAATAAGTCTTTGGCTCAAATCCCGGATTCACCGGTTTAGCGGCCTGTGCGGCAACCTGCGCGGCACTTTTTGTGTTTTTCGTAGAATCCATGATCTCTCTCTTTTGGGATTATTTTACTTGATGGGCTGATGGATGCTTACTAATCGCGACCCGTCGGTGAACACTGCCTCTACCTGGAGCAATGAAATCATGTCGGCAACGCCATCCATCACATCCTCTTTGGTAAGCACCTGTGCCGCACCACTCATCACCTCCTCTACTGTTTTTCCTTCGCGAGCCATCTCGAGCGCTGCGCTGGTGATATATGCCACAGCCTCCGGATAATTCAGTTTCAAGCCTTTGGCTTTTCTGCGCTCGGCTATCATGCCCACGCACAGAAGTGTCAGCTTGTCTTGCTCTTTTGGTGTAAAATGCATAACTGTTAATTTTAAAATACGCTAATTAAAAAACAACGGCGAAGCCCATCTGGTTTCGCCGACGCCCTATTTTTATTATAAAAAATTTTAAGTTACGCTATTTATATTCCATTTTATATTCCATTCGCCACAACACGACCCTGACAATCGGCATCATATTGTCCTATTCACAGGTGCGAGAGCATTTCGGGGGCTTTGTCTCCCCATTTGCGCTCAAAGTCGGCGCGCGTGCGCTTCCAGCGCCGGTGACTCCACAGCCAGTATTCCGGGTGACGCTCAATGCTCCGCTCAAGTTTCTGCATATAGCGTTCCGTAATCGCAAACGTCGGCTCATTTTTCGGAGTCTTCGTGATCTCCTCAAACCGCAACACATATTCCCCACGCTTCGGCCGGCGTATGTCGCAATAATAGACCTCGGCATCCAGAAAACGGGCTATGCGCTCCGGTCCGGTATATACAGGCGTGTCGTGGTGCAGGAAGTCTACGAACAGATGCACATCGAGATTCGGCGACTGGTCGGCGATGAATCCCGTAACGGTCGGCGTGCCGGCACGCTTCCATTCCACAAGCCTACGCAAGATATCATCCATCGCGATATTATTGGCCCCGAATCGTGTGCGTATCTCCATAAAGGCCTCATCCATCTCCTTGTTGTGAAGCGGATGATACACCTGCGCGCACACCGCCCCTTCGTCGAACGACAGAGGCAGCGAACTCACCCATTCCCAGTTGCAGTAATGTCCCAGATAAAGCACCACATTGCGCCCGCTGCGCATCGCCTCTGTGACAACCTCCGAGTTCTCCACCCGAAGTCGGCGACGCATCTCCTCCTCACTCATCGACAGGAGTTTCACTGTCTCCATCATATAGTCGGTAAGGAAGCGATAAAAGGCCTTCTCCACGCGGCGCAATTCCCGCTTATCCATATCCGGAAAGCACTCCTTGAGGTTCTGCCTTACCACCTTTCTTCTGTAGCGGACCACACTGTGAGCCGCAAGTGCCAGCATATCCGACACACCATACAATGCTCTCAGCGGAAGGCGCGACATCCCTTTCAGCGCCATATGGAGCGCCCTATATCCCAACGAAAGTTTTCTCTTATCTGCCATCACCCTATGCTAATCTGCATTACCCTCAGCCATCAGCTTCTCCATCTCGATGTGACGAACCCGCCATATCGAAGGACGCACCACCCTCTTCTGCAGTATCCATGCCAGCACCCACCAGGCGCCGGCAAGTATCCACAGATTCCGGTATTCCGTAACCACCTGTGAGAGCGACGAGCCATTGGTTTCCATCTTGATGAAGCCTTCCACGCCCCATGTCGACGGACATATAGCGCTCAGGGCCTTCCAGAAACCATACATATCATATCTCGGCCAAATCAATCCCGACAGAAGCAGGAACACCACAGACGTGATCACCCATGAGATGAACACCGACTCGCGTTCCATCACCATCGTCTGGAACACAAACCCGACGCCGCAGCATGCAATCACCATCGGCAGCAGGAACGCCAGCTCCTCGAATATGTTTCCGCAGAGCGGGAATCCGAATATCAGCGGCACATAATGGATCACAAAGATGGTGGGCACCACCATAATACCCATATAGCACAGAGCTTGACCAATCATGGCAGCAAGGGTGGACCGCGACACCACATAAGGATTGTAACCCCGCAGGCGGCGGCTCTCCAACCGTGCACCGCCAGCCATTCCGGCAGCCAGCACAAGACACTGATGCAGAATCAGCACTATCACGCCCGGCATAAGGAAAGTGTCGAAACCACCGCGGATATTGCCCATGTTTATATTATGTATAGGCATCAGGTCGCCCTCGCCTACCACCGTCTCGGCCATTGGCGCCACAAGATTCACCTTCTCCGTGAGAATCTCCGCCCCCATCTCCTGCATCACATCCGTAGTCGCCACAAGCAGTCCACGGTAGCGAAGCAGAAGCGTCATATCGCAATAGATCACCGCCGGGGCTGTCTCCGTGCGTCCTATCTTTCGCTGGAAGCCCTTGGGAATCTCCAATATAGCGAATACATCCTTGCCATCCATGGCACGCCTGGCCTCATCAAGGTCGGAGGCATAGCCCTTCACCCATAATTCATCACAGGCGTCAAGCATGCGCGTCATCTCGCGGCTCTTCGGCGTGCGGTCATTGTCTACAACCACTATCGGCACCTCCTTCACTATCTCAGGATTATATATCAGCGAAT
The DNA here is from genome assembly GCA_905209725.1 of uncultured Muribaculaceae bacterium. Taxonomy (GTDB): domain Bacteria; phylum Bacteroidota; class Bacteroidia; order Bacteroidales; family Muribaculaceae; genus Lepagella. The sequence goes on along the minus strand of CAJLTZ010000031.1, from coordinate 5,757 downwards.
ACAGCACAGGATATACCAGCGGAAGAAAGAGAAAAAACAATATAAGCCCAGGGTCATGCAGCACAAGCGCAAACTCATGCATGAATGCCCGGCACATGTCGCGCCAATATCCCTTTATCTTTTTCATCTCTCTTTCTTTAATATTGATTCATCTTCCCCTCAATCACCCCGATCACATCTGCCTTTAGGGAGCATATACGGGATGTGCCATCGCCTTCTTGATGCGATACATCACTGTGAAGGGCAACATCATATACACGAAATATGCCACATAATAGAAGCGCGAATAGAAGAGTTCCCTGCCATTCAGGGCAACATCGCTATATATCAGGAAATTATATCTCACAGGCATCAGCCAGCTGAATATCGACATGGCCGGATACATGCTCTGCTCCGGGAAACTGAACGCGGCAATCGAGAAGGAAAGGATGCCGGTCAGCGCACACACGGAGAGGCCGAGACGAAGGTTGGGGATTAGCCCGTAGACAAACACCGCGAAGCACTGCGCCGCCACCACAAACAGATATTCCGAAAGCAGGATAAGCGCCCACGACCCGTGCATCGGGAAATGATTATACTTGAAGAGCCATGCCGTCATGAAGGTAACGATCACCCACCACATCAGGGTCTGCGGGAACAGTTTCCCGAACACAGCCCTGCGCGCCGACCCTTTGGCCAAACGGAGCAGTTCGGGCGATGTGCCATATTTCGTCTCCTCTCCTAATGAGAAAATCGTCATCAGCATTATCATCAGCTGGAGCGCAGCCGGGATGAAGCTGTTGCAGAGATATATGCCATAATTCAGCAGAGGATTGCCTATGCCGCGCGCCTGGATATTGACCGGCTGCAGCAACGGTGCGGCTGCCTCGGGATTCTCACCCACGCTCTGTACCACCGACACCGCCACGCCGGCCTTCGTATAGATGGCAGTGGCCTTGAAGGTCTTGAATAGCAGCGACGCCGGCACATAGTAGGCCATATTGGTATAGAACGTGATGTCGGGCTTGCGGCCTGACATAAGGTCGGCTTGGAAATTCTCGGGTATCAGGAAATATCCGTAGATTTCCCCACGCTGCATCGCGTCGCGGGCCTCGCCGTAACTATTGCACGACTTTGTGAGGTGCACCATCTGCATCCCGTCGAGTTTCTGCGTGATGTCGCGCGAAAGCGGACTGCCGTCCATGTCAACAATGCCGGCCGGCACTTTCGTGGGCAACCCTTGCTCAAACATCGACGAGATGAAGAGCATCATGAATAGAGGCAAACCGAAGATTCCCAGCCACATCAGCGGTCTGCGCACAATCTGCAGCACGCTGCGCCGCATCACGGCCAGCACGCCCGTTTCTCCGCATGTCTGATTTGTATTGCTCACGATCTTCTTAATCAATTCTTGTTAGTCCTCTTGTTCTTATGTCTCTCTGGCTTAATCAGCCACACCCTTGTAAATCACCGACATGCCTGGACGGAAATTGGCTATCGGGCGTTCCGGACGTGCTTTCACCGAGAAGGTGCGTGCGTCGTAATCGCCGGTGGCCTTCGTGGCCTGCCAGTTGGCATAGGTGCCAAGGTCCTTGATATAGAACACTTTCATCACCGTATCCTTGTCCAAAGCCGGGATGTATACTTTCAGTTTAGTGCCGTTCTTGATATCCTTGAGGAAGGTTTCACGCATATTGAACACTGCCCAGTGGTCGTCCTTCTGCAGCGACATCACCGGTGCACCGGTGGCAATCAGTTCGCTCACATTGGGATAAATCACTATAATCTCGCCGTCGCAGGGGGCAAGCAGATACTGGTCGTCGAGAAGGGCGTCAACCTTGCCAACTCCGCTCTGGGCCACAGCCACCATCGCGCTCGATGCATTGCGGTCCTCTTTGATCGGGCCCGCTGCCGCAAGCTCATAACTGCTCTTGGCGGCTGCCTCGCCGGAACGGGCCATATCGTACGCGGCCTTTGCCTCATCCCGCTTCTGCGCGGATACAACACCCTTGGCATAGAGCGATTCCATTCGTTCATAGGTCTTGCGGGCTATGCCGGTGGCCGACTGTGCCTGCTGCCAGATGTCGCGTGCCGACTGAATCACCTGCTGACGTGTGCCTGCATCCACACGCTCCTTGCCTGCGATCGCCACGTTCTCCATCGCCTTGGCTTCCTTCAACTGCGCATCCACAAGTTTCGAGGAGATGCGCACGAGGGTGTCGCCGGCATGCACATGCTGGCCCTCCTCCACATATATCTCCATCACTCGGCCGGGCAACTTACCGCTGATGCGAATCTCCGTGGCCTCCCCCTGACCCTGAATGGTCTCCGGACCCTGCTTGATGAATATAAATCCTACTATGGCGAGCGCCAATATCACAAGCAATATGCCGCTGATGGTGACTATCAGCATCTTGTCCTTGCCCGAAACCTCATTCGGGTTGCTGTCGGCGGTGGCCGGTCGCACGCTCACATCCTTCCAGTCGTGATTCGGCGCATATTCTTCCTGGGAAGTCTCTGTTCCCTTCTTAATTGTATCCTTCTCTTCCATCTTTCTTAATTATATGGAATTGCCAATCTGTTTTTCTAAAATCCTTTCCCTCAATCATTCACGCTGAGCGTTCCCAGCACCTTAGAGAGGTAAACCTCGCATAGATGCACCCCGATTTCGGCATCGATCTTTTCCGAATGCGCCTTGAGCCAGCCTGTCTGCGCCAAGATCACGTCATTCACCGTAAGAAGGCCCTCTTTATATGCAAGCCGGGCATTCTCCAGATTCGCCTCGGCGCTCTTCATGTTGGCCTTGGCCATGTCGTAGGTCTTGAATGCCTCCTCATATTTGAACCGTGCCTGCCGCACCTGAAGCTGCACCTTCTCCTCCAGATCCTCGAGCATTAGGCGCTGAGCATTGGTTGCCGTCTTCGTGCTCCGGTAATGGTTGTAGTTGCCGCCCCAGTGCCAGATGGGAATTGTGAGCGCGGCGCCTACATGGAATCCGCCGCGTATATGACGCGAGAAACCATCCTGCAGGTTAGGCGTTCCGAATGTATAACTGCCAATCAGCCCGAGTTTCGGAAGCATCGCACCCATGGCGAGACGTTCGCGACCCTTAAGCACATTGATGCCCTGGCGCACGGCCTCCAGGTCCTGACGGCGTGCATACACATCCTCAAGCGATGAACTGTAATCGGCCAGTCCGCGCCCCTCACCCACAGAGGTGCGTCCTTCATCACTAAGACGCATCTGCGTGTCGGCCGGAAGTCCGCACACTTGCGCCAATGCCATGCGTGATAGAGTCAGCCCATTCTCCACCTTGGTCTGCATTATCTTGGCCTCATTCAATTTCACATCCACATTCAGCAGGTCGCTTCGTGTTGCCACTCCTGCATCAAGCATCGCCTGCACATTATAATGGAGTGTGTCCACAAGTTGCACGAAACTCTTCGCAAGCGCCTCTTTCGCTCCAAGCGACACTACCGTCCAATATGCCTCGTCAACTCCATATACCACCTCCTGGGCCACTTGGTTGCGCGCGGCCTTGGATACATTCTCGGCATACATCGCAATGTCGTTCAATGCCTTGATTGTACCGCCAAGATAGATGGGCTGCGTCAGTGTCACCGTGCCTATAAATATATTCCGGGTGTCGAATGTCAGAGCATCTTTCGGTATCACAGCCACCTCTGTCGGGATATATCCTCCACCGTCGGGATTCAATATCGGATTCCCCATCGGGTCGGTGAGTATGTTCCAGTCGAAGCTGCCCGTGCCGGGATTGAAACTCTTCGTGGGCAGAAGAGCATCTTCCGACAATAGGCTCGTCTTGTGCTGATTGTACATATATGCGGCACTGAAGTCTATTCCGGGCAAATAGGCGGCAAAGGCCGACTTGCGCTCATATCCTGCCGCCTTCACATTCTCTTCGGCCATGCGGATCAACTTATTGTTGCCCAATGCCATCCTGCGGCAAGAGTCAAGGCTCACCGTGGAGGATGCCTCGCCGGAATCGCCGGCCGCAAAGCAATATGTTGCCACACCTAAGGCTATGGCTATGATTGATACTCTTTTCATCTTTTCAGGGTTATATCCAAAGGGTAGGCCTGCACCTCCCCCGTTTTCTGATAAGCGGGAATCTAAAATAGAGGGACAAAGATCCTTTTTCCCCCATTATTCATACAAAATTAATACCGATTTTGTTTATTACAATATCAATATCCCAATCTGACCAAATTTTCCTCTAATTGGGATATTTACTCTTGTATTGCCGGGGCTGTGATATGTGTGCGGCGGAACACTATGCCGGCATAGACGGCGGCCACGAGGAGCGCCACATCGAAACTATAGTATACGCCGACCCCTTCCCAGCCGAACGCCACCGAGAAGAGCAGCAACACCGGTATTCCGACTGCCACATAGCTCACCAACGCTATCCAGAGCAGAGGCTTAACCTGGCTCGTGCCGCGAATGGCATTAATGAATGTAAGCTGCAGGGCATCGAGATATTGATAGAGCACCAACGGGATGAGGAACATCAGTCCGGCTGACAGCACGTGCTCGTCGGGGGAGAACATATGGATGATCTGCCGGCCTAAGGCGAGGAAGATTACGCTCGCTATCGTGGCCATCACCATATTCATCTGCACGCCGGCACGCGCTGCCCTTCCGGCGCCGGGCTCGTCGCCGCGACCGGCATAATTTGCCACGCGGATTGAGACGGCCGTACCGAAACTCATGAATGTCATGAATCCGAGCTGACCCATTGTGTTGACCACCTGATAAGCCGCCAGCTGGATCTTTCCAAACCAACCGCAAGCCACTGCCCCGAAGGTCCAGAGGGAGCATTCGATGCCATTCTGTATCATTATGGGATAGGAGGTGGACCATACCTTGCGGCGTACCCCACCAAGCTCCTTTGCCTCCTTATATCCCCCCTTATATTTATGATAGCGACGTCCGCGCATCAGGATTATCACGATTCCGGTCATAGCCGTGAGCCTGGAAATGAGCGTGGCAATGCCGGCGCCGTTAAGCCCAAATTCCGGGAAGCCGAAGTGACCGTAGATCAATATCCAGTTACCTATAATATTGATTATCACCGCAAGCAGAATCATCAGCATAGGGGTCACGGTGTCGGTAAGACCATTGGCCACCTGCTGGCAAGTGTTGAACACCGACATTGGCACAAGCGTGCAGAGAAGTATCAGATAATACCCGCGTATTAGGGGAAGGAGTTCCTCCGGTTGGCCGAAACAGTCGAGGAAGAAATAGATTCCGCCCATTATCACGGTAAAGGCCACAGCTACAATTATATTTACCTGCAGACCTGCCTTCGCCACCTTCCCGGGTTCTTTCACATCGCCGCGGCCGAAGAGCGCGCCCACCAGCGGGGTGATTCCGGCGGCAAGGCCCATCATCATCACTGTGGGTATCACAAAGAGACTGTTCACGAAGGCGGCGGCGGCAAGTTCATCCACGCCATACGCTCCCACCATCATCGTGTCGGCGAAACTCACCAGTATCACGCCCAACTGTGTGAGCAGCACCGGGAGTCCCATCTTCAGCAATGCCTTGTATTCCTCCTTATATCCTTTAATTTTCATCATACATCAGGGTGTTTATCCCCTTAACGCCGGGGCGTGCCAACTTATTTTTCCGGAATGCTTGCGGAATAGATTCCGATTTTTTAATTTTGCCTGACGAAATTAGACCCCATCCCACAAAATATGTTAACGCAGGGGTCGCAGATGTGCCTCATATTCGGTCTTGCAGGCGAAGGAG
>CAJLTZ010000030.1 GCA_905209725.1 uncultured Muribaculaceae bacterium | reverse complement strand
CATACTCGCCCTTTTCTAATAGGCGACTACCTCAGCGTGTCCGCTGAACAGTTACGCACCGGAAAAATCCGCTGGTCCGTATGAAGCCTGTCAATATGGGAATGGATTCAATAGATGGAATCATTGATGATTCCATGAAAATAGATGCTCCCGTATACGACATTCTTGGCAATATGGTTGACAGAAACAATCTCTCTCCGGGGATATATATCTACAGAGGAAAGAAAATATTAGTGAAGTAAGGAGGTAAAGGATATGAATTCACATTTATTTAAAATATTAGTATGCGCAGTTCTGACAATCAGCGCACAGACTACATCGGCAGATATCAAAGGCCTTTTTCAAAAAGGTGCGCAGGTCGAAATAGGTGACAGTATCCAGGGTAGTATGCTAAAATTTGCAACAGACGGAGTGCTTCATTTAGTGAATGCAGAAGCTCCGGCGCTGCCAACGGAATGTAAAATTGTGCTTCAAGAGAATGGCGCAATATGGATTGAGAATTTATTTCCCATACATACTGAAAAGGATTATCACAAATGGCTGAAAGGGGAGTATATTAAGGAAGCTAAGTTCACGAATCCAGATACTAAAAAAGAGGAGATGCGTGACATAATTGTCCTTTATCCATTTGTAACTATTGATTATAAGGAATGGAAAGAAGATGATAATAAATACACTGCTAAGTTAACGCTTAATAACATTGTGAAAAGTCCGAATGCCCCCGACTTGTTTTCTGGTGCTATAAGATATAAGCATCCGGATGAAAAGCAACAAATGGAAAGTTATATTAAATTCATCATAAATGAAGACATGAGCCTTCAATCAATTGACTTGTTTGGTGAAGAAAAAACCAGTTGCGAATCATATATAAATTATTATTATACATGTCCTTACGGCGTTAATCTAAACAAGTTGCCTTATCAGGAATCTTCCGGATATGGTTCCGGCGTGACCTATATCAGCAATCTTAAACTGACTCCTATAATGCCGGAAGAGAATGATAATTAATGAAGGATTCTAAATCAGCTAATTATGAAAACCAAATATCTGTTATTGGCATTTTTGTCAATAGTGCTTGGCATTTGCGGATGCTCAAAGGATGACGATTCTATTCCGGGCGCCGGGGAGATTGTAAATCCCGATGCGAACGTTCCCGATCCCGACGGCACCTTAGAGATTTCGATGCTGAATAACGACAAGACATCTCTTGACGGTCTCTATATCGACGCCTCGAATAATTTCCACGGCGACGGCTGGATGATTGCGCCTCTCGGTAAGATGCGCGGGCTAGGAAATGTCAGAGAGATTCCATTTGAGGGATGGGCCGAGAACGTGCCGGTCTCTGCGGGTAAAGGTTATGTTGCCCACAATGATATCTCTGATGAATATGTAAGGATATATGTGGTGGAAAATATTTCAGGCTCGGCAACAGGCGGCGGGTCGGGGGCAGTGGTTAAATATCAGAAGCCGTTCAAAGGCCTCGACCGGCAGATTGACGTGGATATGACCACGGTGGTGCTTCCTGCAGAGGGCGCCACGCAGCAGGTCGTATTCAGTAATGAGAATATGGTTCCCTTCACGGTGGAATCATCTGCCGACTGGTGCAAGGTTCAGAAGGCATCCACGCGTGATTACGGATTTCTCTACGATGCGCTCGTGATTTCATGCGAAGGAACATATTCCGATGTCGTGGAGGAGGCAACAGTGACAATCACCACACTCTATGGAAAGACAACTGAGATTGCCGTGACGCGTCAGGCTCGCGGTCCGTTCATTGTTGTCACACCACCGGAAGTGAAATTCATATATCCGGATTATGATAAAAATATCACAATATTTAGTAACATCAGTAGTTCAGACGATATTAACATTGAGTCTGATTGCGATTGGTTAGAGGCGTATTGCAATGGTTCCATTAGCTCAAGGAAAGTGAGATTTGTTGACGGCAGACCTTTAACACGCGCTTTACTCGAGAATCCGGTTCATAGAACACTTGTGGTTAATGTACAGAACTATGGATTTGCACCAAACAGTGAGCGTACGGGAAACATAGTGCTCAGTTATGACAACATTAAATCTAAAATAAAAGTCATTCAATATGGAGTGAGTTTTAGAATAGACAAAACTGATGTTGTTTTTGAGGCAGATTCCAATCTGACTACAAGCATAAAAATGTTTAATAATTTTCATAGTGACTTACTTGATTTTGTAAAGGAAGGTGATGGTAATTTGGACTGGTGCCATTTAATAAGTTATGCACAAGCTATTGAGATTTCTGCCCAGCCTAATCCATATCCAGTTCCTCGATCGATGATATGCAAAGTATTATACCAAGGTTATGAGTTCACAAAGTTGAACATCACACAGAAGGCTCATAAGAAATTTGAGGACCAATATATCTGCTTTGACAGGAATTCTTCCAGCATATCATTGCTCTATCCGGTGCCGGAAAACTGTCAGATTTCATCGACGGCCGGCTGGTGTACGGCTACTGCAAAGGGAACTTACCTGACAGTCAGCGTAACTCCGACCACACAGAATCGTACAGCCGTAATCTCAGTGGCAGGTGTTGATGCCAAGGTCTATGTATCGCAAAGCAAATATGCTGTAGGCGACAACTATTCGGAGAATGGCATCACCGGCAAGATCTACAAAATGAATAACGGAACCGGTTATATCTACCAGGAGATCAATAAGCGAATCGAATGGTCGACCCAGACAGTGCTCACCGCGGGAACATCGAGCCTTACTGATGGCATGGCCAATACGGAGGCCATCAAGAAGATTCCTAACTGGAAGAACCTCTATCCGGTATTCGCTGCCTGTGACGCACTTAACACTAATGGCATTACCGGCTGGTATCTCCCCGCCAAAAAGGAATGTCCTGTATCGACAGTGAAAGTGAATGGTTCGGCTTATGACATCTGGTCATCGACATCTGCTTATCCCAATTCGGCGGAGACAGCAAACGGAGGAACAGTCAACAAGAAGACGAAGCTTCCACTCACTCCGGTGCACAGATTCAATTACAATTTATACAAGAAATAAAATGAGAGGGTCAACGTAAGTGTCGACCCTCTTATATTGATATCTTTAACGCGCTATATCAATCTTGCAAGGCAAACCTGAATAACAGTTATATGAGGTAGCGCAGGGGGAGAGGAGGTGTTTGCGAATAAGTAGGGTGGGGTGGTAGCTGAGTTTGCTCTTGCGCAGGTCTTCAAAGCCCATGTCTTCCTCGCGGTTGACATAGCGGATTTCCGGATATTTCGCCTTCATCATAGCGCAGAATTCCGATGCCAATGCCTGATATACGCCACGATATTCAATGTCTCCCTTCTCTACATGCACAAGCAGCGTGTCGCCAATCCTCTCACCAAACGCATATCCAATCACCTTATCGCCATCCCTTATCACTATACCCTCAAACGGATATATGTCGAAATCACGTAGCACTTCTACAGTCTGTTCTATCTCATAGCGGCGGAGCGGAGAATCATCATGCCCCTCTGCAAATTTGGCCGTAAAGGCAATGATATCCACAATATCATCTATTTCTATTACTTTTATCTCACAACCTGAGAACTCACGCTTGAAATAGTTGAGATGGTTGCGTTTCTTCTCCATCTTCTTCCCCGGGAAACCGATGAACCGGTCGATGTCGTAGAGATATTCCATCCATTCATCCACCGACGGTACAGCAACATTGGCAGATATCTCCTCATCGGCAGGATGCTCCGAAGGAACTACAAGCACGCCATCCTCGCCGGTTTTGCGGCAATAATCGGCAAGAATCATAGCGTAATCGGCAGATGTGAGGGGACCACAGGCATAATACATGCGTGTATTGCTGCCAAACATCTTTCCGCGGATAATAAGCGACTCACCGAAGAGGGCCAACTCATAATGGAAATAATCCACCCACATCATCACGCCTCCGATGGAGAAATCGCAGGAGCGCGATGGGTATTTATTGAAAAAAGTCTGTAACAGCGGTATATCGTCAGCCACAACACTCCGGAATGGAGTGAGGCAGCCAATGGGTGGAATCGAGTGTGTGTCCATAATAGTGTAGTGAACCTGCCGGGATAGTGACCGGGGGGTAATCTGATATAAGAACTTAAATTTGCTCAAAAAAGTTTATATGCAGACGCGAAATTTTAGGGAGAAACTTTGGTGGATTCTTTAAAAATAGATACATTTGTGGATTAAACTGAATAAGGACAACTAAATCTAAATAGGAAATAATAACCGCATTAGTTCAATTTTAAAACATTTAACCCGAATTAAGGCAAAAACAAGGATAAAAACTATAAACAATCAATAATAACAATCTTGACGTTATGATTAAAAAGCTTCTATGCATGGGAGCAATGATGCTCGGAGCGCTGGCAATGTATGCCCAGACGCCGCTGCCATTGAATCCCGACGTGCGTCACGGCCAACTTCCCAACGGCCTGAATTATTACATCCTCCACAATGAGGAGCCCAAGGAGCGTGTAAACTTCTACATCGCGCAGAAAGTTGGTTCCACTCTGGAGACCCCCGAGCAGCTCGGCCTTGCTCACTTCCTCGAGCACATGGCCTTCAACGGCACAAAGAACTATCCCGGCAAGGATATGCTCAACTATCTGCAGAAGAAGGGCATCCGCTTCGGCGCCGACATCAACGCCTACACAGGCTTCGATGAGACCGTCTACAACATCAACAACGTTCCTTCCACCGACAAGGCTCTGATGGACAGCGTGCTCCTCGTTCTCTTCGACTGGAGCGGCAGCATTCTTCTCGAAGAGGATGAGATCAATGCCGAGCGTGGCGTAATCGAGGAGGAGTGGCGTTCGCGCAACAGCGCCAACCAGCGCATGTATGAGGCCATGCTTCCCCAAATCTATTCAGAATATCAGTATCAGCAGATGCCTATTGGCAAGATGGAAGTAGTTAAGAACTTCCCCCCGCAGGCCATCCGCGACTACTATCACAAATGGTATCGTCCCGACCAGCAGGGTATCGTGATTGTAGGCGATATGGATGCTGCTGAAATGGAGGCTAAAGTGAAGGATCTCTTCTCCAAGATTGAAATGCCCGCCAATGCAGCCGAACGCACATATCCCATCGTCAGCGACAACAAGGAGCCCATCTACACCTACTTCCAGGACAAGGAACTTCAATTCCCTATGGTTCAGGTAATGTTCAAAAGCGAGAAGACTCCTTGGGAAATGCGCAACACCGTGGAAGGCTATATGTCGTCGGCCATCGTGGAGAATCTTATCTCTACAATGATCAACAACCGTCTGCAGGAATATTCTCAGAAGCCTGAATGCAAATATGCCTACGCCGGCGTTTCCTTCAGCGACTTCCTCGTGTCGAAAACAAAATATTCATTCGACGTGACAATTATTGCCAAAGCCGACGTTAAGGCCGCATTTGATGAGGCGATGGCCATCGTGGCCCGCGCTTGCAAGACCGGGTTCATGGAGTCGGAACTTGTGCGTGCCCGTGATGAGATGCTCGCCGGCTATGAGAAAGCATACAACGAACGCAACAAGACCAACAGCGAACGTCTTGCCCGCGAACTCATCCGCCATTTCGTGGACAATGAACCCTCTCCCGGCATCCAGGCTGAATTTGAACTTGCGAAGCAGGTTCTTCCTATGATTCCAGTTCAGGCCATCAATCAGGGCGTAGCCAACATCCTCACTCCCGAAAATCAGGTGATTATCGTTTCTCAGCCCGAGAAAGAGGGTGTACAGATGATTTCTAAGGAGACTATGACCACCGCACTCAACAATGCCCTCAACGCTAAGTATGAAGCATATGTTGACGAAGTAATCACAGATCCCCTCGTAGAGAAACTTCCCAAGCCCGGAAAGATCAAATCCACAGCCAACGGCAAATTCGGCAGCACAGTCTATACTCTCTCCAATGGCGCCACAGTGATTGTTAAACCCACCGACTATAAGGCTGACGAAATCATCATGACTGCCGTAAAGAATGGAGGTAAGGACACCTACGCATTCGATCAGGCAGCCAACGTGCTCCTTTCATCTGATGCTTACAGCGTAAGCAAACTTGGCAAGTTCGACCGTGTAAAACTCGGCAAATACCTCGCCGGCAAGAACGTAAACCTCGGTTACAGCATCAACCGCAAGGTTACAGAACTTGATGGCTCATCCACTGTGAAAGATCTTCCCTACCTCATGGAACTCATTTACAGCACATTCACAGCCCTCAACCCCGATCAGGCTGCTTACACCGCTCAGACCGACCAACTCAAGTCTTTCTTGAGCAATATGGACAAAAATCCGCAGTACGTATTCCAAAAAGCTGTATCGAAGGCTCAGTTCAACGGCAATCCTCTCTTTGCCCAGGCCGACCTCACCACAGTGGAGAAGGCCAACTATGACCAGATGATCGACATGATTAAGAAGTCTCTTGCCAACGCAGCCGACTATACATTCATCTTCACGGGCAATATTGACATGGCAAAATTCAAGCCACTTATGGAACAGTATATTGCCACTCTTCCGTCGTCCAAAGGCAAGAAGACTCAGGTGAAAGCCATCTCTCCCGTCACCATTGCTACCGGCATCGTAAAAGACGACTTCAAGCAAATGATGGAGGTGCCTCAGACCATGGTAATGAACATCAGTTCCGACACAAATGTGCCCTACTCAATTGAGAATTCAGAGATGCTCAGCTTCATGGGCGACATCCTCGACATGCGCTTCACCGAGACTCTCCGTGAGGAGGAAGGCGGCACATACAGCCCGTACGCTACCGCAAGCCTTAATCCTTACACAGGCCAGTGGATGACTCTCTATATGTTCCAGACAGGCGAGGAGAAGCAGGCCAAGATTATCAAGCGTGCTGCCGAGGAAATGCAGGCCCTGCTCAAGAACGGCGCTAAAGAGGACCACTTCAACAAGGTGAAAGAGGCCGCTCTCAAGCAACTCGACATCCAAGAGCGCAGCAACAACTACTGGAGCAACGCCCTTCTCGCCAACACTCTTGGTGTGGACATCGCCACCAACCACCGTCAGGCCATCGAAGGAATCACCCTTGATAAACTCAACAACTTCATGAAGAATCTCTATAACGGCAAAAACAATATAGAGGTGATTATGACAGGCGTCAAAGAGTAATCCCCATTTGAGGTTTTCTTAAATACTAAATAAAATGATGCATCGTTTCATCTCAGGATGAACGATGCATCATTCTTTTTATACTCATCAACTCTTAAAGACATGGAAATCGTACTGCTGGCCGTGGGGAAAACGCGCACAGGGTTTGTGATTGAGGGAATCAATGAATACGTATCCCGGTTGAAACGCTACATCCCTTTCTCATTTATCGAACTTCCCGACATAAAGACCACAAAAGTAACCACCCCCGACATGCAGAAAAGCAGCGAGGGTGAGATCATTCTCAAAAAGATTGTACCTTCGGATTATGTGGTGCTTCTCGACGAAAGGGGGGTGGAATACACCTCAACGGCCTTCGCCGCATGGATGCAGCGCCAGATGGCGTCCGGACGCAAAAGACTCATGTTTGTGATAGGGGGGCCTTACGGATTTTCAGAGGCTGTCTATCAGAGAGCAGACGCAAAACTGTCACTCTCCAAGATGACATTCAATCATGAGATGGTAAGGATGTTTTTTATCGAGCAGGTGTATCGCGGAATGACTATTCTTCGTGGTGAGCCTTATCATCACGACTAACATCACTGTCACTGTCGTTGTCAGTGTCACTGTCACTGTCATACTCGTTCTCGCTGTCATTCTCGCTTTCCCCCTTCTCCCTTTTCATGCGCAGACGCCGGGCGGCCAGAGGGCTGAAAGCGCGGCCCAGACGCGGCACAAAGGAGATGGCTATCAGAAATGCCAGCACGGCAATATATGCCATTGTATAGTTTTTCAGCACACCCTCCTGCAACACGTCGCTGATGAATGCCCGCCGTGCCGAATCTTTCACCTTACCATCTGCGCCTATGCTATCCTTAAGCGCGTCGATATCAAGAGAGGATAATGTGGTTTTCCATTGAATCACACCATCCCTAAGCATCACTATTGCAGGATTGCCTCGCACCACCTCCTTGATGGCGGTGTCGTCGGCCGTGAATATATCATATTCAGGCATCGAAATGTCCTCCCAGCGGGCAATGTCGTCGGCGGATCCAGACACTACGGCTATCATATCCACATCATTGTCGAAGGCCCAGTCGTAGAGTTCATTAATCTTCCACGTCTGCGCAGGGGACACCTTGCCAAGTTCGGGCATCATCAGTATCAGTTCAGATCCCTCGGAAAGAATCACATCTGATGTGACATCATTAAGGCCTTCGCGGTCCCATACCATAAAGGTCTTTTCATCTTCCGGGTCGTCAGCAACCGAAGAGGAATCATCCGCACCGGCATTGGCCTTTCCTACAGTTTCATGAGTGGAATCATCGGTTTTCGTTTCCCGGCGTTCCACAAAATTCCAGCCATCATTTTCATCCGGCAGTTCATCAGTCTCGGAAAATTCCTTCTGCACGCCATCCTTCTCATAAATGAAGGAATAATGGGTGGCATCATCTGCCTCATCCTGCTCATGGAATGCAATGATATTCTCACCCACGGGATAATTACGGAAATCTACAAGCGGCTGCCTGAAATAACCGAGCGATGCAATCACTACAACATATGCCACAGAGAAAATCAGAGCCATCCATTGGAATGCCGGGGAGATGATAGTCAAGGCACGCCGGTTGTAGACAATCAGCCAGGCCACCATCGCGCAGATAACCACATTCTTCCAGAACGTGGCCCAGTTGGAGATTACAAGGGCTTCACCGAAGCAGCCACAATCGGCCACAGGGTCGGCGATTGCAATCCATAGCGTAAGGGGAAGCATCACAGTCATCACGCCCATAGTGACGATAGGGGTGGAGCGCCTGTAGCAGCCAAGCAGGAGGAATATACCGAGACAGAACTCAAGCGCACACAGCGAATACACGCCCACGAGAAGCACAGTGGAGGGCATATGCATGCCCAGCGCAGACATATATTCCTCAAACTTATAAAGGGAACCCCATGGGTCGACGGCCTTCACGAATCCGGAAAACACGAAGACGCATCCCACGACAATTCGCATCAGCCATGTCGCAGCCTTTATCAGGGCTTTACGCAAATCTGATTTTGATGAGGGCGAAGATTGCATAATTGATCATATCCATATAGTTGGCCTCGACACCCTCGGAAATGATGGTCTTGCCGTGATGCGATTCAATTTCTTTTGTGCGCAGGAGTTTCTGGAGGATGATGTCGGTGAAACTGCTTATACGCATCTGACGCCAGGCCTCGTCGTAGTCATGGTTCTTGTTGGTCATCAGGCGCGTGGCGTCTTCAATCTTGTGGTCGTAGAGCGCAAGCGCGTCTTCCACAGGAATTGGCTGTCCGCTGCCAAGTTCGAGCTGTATGAGGGCTATGGCGCAATAATTCACAATGCCGATGAATTCCGGCTCGACTCCCTCATTGACGGCGGCATTCTCCACCCCCTTCTCTTCCAGGGAACGGATTCTGCGAGCCTTGATATAAATCTGGTCGGTGAGACTCGACGGGCGCATGATGCGCCACGATGTGCCGTAATCCTTGAGTTTGGCTGCGAAAATGTCGCGGCATAATTTCTTTATCTCGGCAAATTCCCGCTGCGTGTCGGGCTTCTGTGAATCATTCTCCATTTTCATATCTTATTATATACTGCAAAATTACAAAAAAAGCCAATATCCTAAAGCCTATAACCATAAAAAAGACTGCGCCGTGAATATTCACGACGCAGCCCACATATATTCCTGGCGGTATATTTTTACTTGTTGGGGAAGTATGTTTCGAGAGCGTAGTTGATGTTCTCGAGGATATAATCGATATCGCTATCGTCGGGGTTTAGGGCCTTTGCGCGGTCGGCAATAGCCTTGGCAGCCTCGAAATAGTTGGTCTTCACGTCAGCGCGTGCGGCACGTGCTTCGGCGCTGTTACCCTCGATCTTGTTCCATTTCACTGTGCCCTCCTTGAAGATTTTCTTGGAAGCATTCTTCAATGTCTCGAAGTCAGCATTGGCATAGCTGGCAGCCTTTCGATAGTCGGCCAGGGAGGCGTCGGTATTGTCCATGCGGTCGTAAACGAATCCGCGGAGGCCATACATTGCGGGGCTCTCAGGATTCTTGGAAAGTTCCTCGCCGATGAGATTAACAGCCTTGTCGAAGTTACCCTCGATCACGTAAGAGTTCACGAGATTGTTCATGAAGAGAGGCTGAGCCATGCCGAAGCGATTGTATCCGGCGCGGGCGATATCCTCGATAGCAGCGGCGGATGCATTCTGAAGAGTGGAGTCGTTCTGGGCCATATACTGCCAGCAGGCAATCTCATAGATATAATTCTGCGAGTTGTCGCTATTGTTGAGGCGAGCTTTCTTGAAAGCTGTGGCTGCTTCAGGAAGGGCGTTGCCGGCATAAGCGGAAAGACCTGCGTTGAAGTAAGCGGTGTTCACCACTGAGTCGGGGAGGGCCTGAATATTCTTCGGAGCAAGAGGTGATTTGGCTATGTCGCCGTAAATCATGAATGCCTCATAGGCACCGGGATAATATTTCTTGGCGTTATAGAGGTTGCCGCCGGCATTGAAATAGTCGTTGAAGTGGCCGAAAATCTTGCCGAGCATATCCTTCGAATATTTAGCCTTCACCTTGCCCTTGGCATCCACCACAGAATCAAGGGGAAGAGCCTTAACGAACATCTTGTAGCCGTTAACGAGCTGCTCGCCCATGGCCAGCGGATCCACATCCTTGTCATTAGGATTGATCATACGCTTCTTTATGGCCTCGTCGTAGGCATCGTATTCAGCCTTGCCACCTACATAATAGGTGTAGACATCATTGGCAGTCTCAGGATTCTTGGATGCTTCCAGGATAAGACCACGCACCTCCTCGATCTTGTCGATCTTGCCGCAGAGTTTCTTGGCCTGATCCACAGTCGCTTTCTGAGCCGACATACTGCCTACAGCTGCGAGGCAGAGTGCCATTGTAAGAATTTTCTTCATATTCTATCGTATATATGTTGTTATTTCTATTTGACTGTCTATCCGGGGAATGGATTAATCAAAAGAATGACCGGCATCCCCATAAGGATAAACCATTAATGAGCCCTTATTGTTCCGAAGAATCCGACTGATCCGCCGAATCCGAAACGTCCGACGATTCCGACGATTCAGACGAGTCCGACTTGTACGATATGTCCGATATGTACGATGCGCCCGTCTGAGCCTCCTCTTCGGCCACCTCTTCCTCAGAATCAACCTTGCATACGGAAGCGATTGTGTCGCCACGCTTGCCGAGGTCGATGAGCTTCACGCCCTGGGTGTATCTTCCCTGCACCTTGATGGTGTTCACGGCAAGACGGATAGCCACGCCGCTCTGGTTGATGATCATCAGGTCGTTGTCATCGTTTACGTTCTTGATGGCGATGAGGTCGCCTGTCTTGTCGGTGATGTTAAGGGTCTTGACGCCCTTGCCGCCACGGTTGGTGACACGGTAGTCTTCCAAAGCGCTTCGTTTGCCGTAGCCCTTTTCGGAAACCACCATCACTGTTTCATCCGGTTCGCCGGTCATTGTAATCATTCCGATCACGGTGTCGTCGTCACCCTCAAGTTGCATACCTCTCACGCCGGTGCTCACACGGCCCATGCTGCGCACTCGGTCCTCATTGAAGCGGATTGCGCGCCCCTTGCGGTCGGCGAGAATCACCTCGGAGTTGCCATCTGTGAGGCGAACTTCAATCACCTCGTCGTCGTCACGCAGCAAGATTGCATTGACGCCTACGCTGCGCACATTTGAATATGCGGCAAGCGATGTCTTCTTGATGATGCCGTGTTTGGTGGCGAAGAGAAGATAATGGGAATTGTTGAAATCAGGGTCGGAGAGCGAGGGAACGCGGATGAATGCGTTCACACGGTCGTCCGGGTCAATCTGCAGCAGGTTCTGGATGGCGCGACCCTTGGAGTTCTTGGCCATTTCCGGAATCTCATATACCTTGAGCCAGTAGCAACGGCCCTTCTGCGTGAAGAAGAGCATATAGTTGCGGTTGGTGGCAGGATAGATATATTCGATAAAGTCTTCGTCGCGAGTGCTTGAGCCCTTGGCGCCTACGCCGCCGCGATGCTGGGTGCGGAATTCGGAAAGGCGGGTGCGCTTGATGTATCCGAGGTGGGAAACCGTGATGATCACCGGGTCATCGGATATGAGGTCCTCCGAGCTGATGTCGCCCGAGAAAGGATTTATGGATGTGAGACGCTCGTCGCCATATTTGTCACGAATCTCGATGAGTTCCTCTTTCATCACGCGATGGAGGGTTTCCTCATTGTTGAGGATCTCATTGTAGAATTCGATGAGGTGCATGAGCTCGTCGTATTCTGCACGCAGTTTGCTCATCTCCAGTCCGGTGAGCTGGCGGAGACGCATCTCCACGATGGCTCGGGTCTGAATCTCGTCGAGTTCGAATCGTTCGCCGAGACGCTGGCGGGCCTCGTCGGTGGTCTGGCTGCTGCGGATTATCTGAATCACCTCGTCGATATTGTCGCAGGCAATCATCAGGCCGCGCAGGATATGGGCACGTTCCTCAGCCTTCTTCAGGTCGTAGCGGGTGCGTCGGAGCACCACCTCTCGGCGATGGTCGATGAATGCCTGGAGGATCTCCTTGAGAGTGAGCGTGCGAGGACGGCCATCCACGAGAGCCACATTGTTGACGCTGAATGTGGTCTGCAGCTGTGTGAGCTTATAGAGTTTGTTGAGCACCACATTTGCGTTGGCGTCGCGCTTAATATCGATTACGATGTTGATCTTTCCGCGAGCCGAGATGTCGGACACATCGGCGATGCCGTCGATCTTCTTCTCATCAACGAGCTGGTAAATGCTCTTCACAAGGTCGCTCTTGATCACGCCGTAGGGAATTTCGCTGATCACGATTGCATCATGCTGACCCTGCGACTCCACTTCAGCCTTGGCACGGAGCACAATGCGGCCGCGGCCCGTTTCATAAGCGTCGCGCACGCCCTGCAGTCCGAAGATTTCGCCACCGGTGGGGAAGTCCGGGGCCTTGATGTATTCCATCAGTTCGGAAATCTCCATATCCGGATTGTCAATTAATGCCACGGAGGCATTGAGCGACTCTGTAAGATTATGAGGCGGCATATTTGTGGCCATACCCACAGCGATACCGGCGGCCCCGTTCACGAGCAGGTTAGGGATGCGCGTAGGCAGCACTGAAGGTTCGAGAAGGGTATTGTCGAAGTTGGGCACGAAGTCCACGGTGTCTTTGTCAAGGTCGCGGAGCATCTCCTCACCCATGCGCGCGAGCTTGGCCTCGGTGTATCGCATGGCGGCAGGTGAGTCGCCGTCGATCGAGCCGAAGTTTCCCTGGCCGAACACGAGAGGATAACGAAGCGACCACGGCTGTGCCAGACGCACCATGGTGAGATAAATAGATAAGTCGCCGTGAGGGTGATATTTACCCATCACTTCGCCCACGATACGTGCGGATTTCTTTGTATCTCCTGAAAAATTATTACCAAGCTCGTTCATTCCGAAAAGCACACGGCGATGCACAGGCTTGAATCCGTCCCTCACATCAGGGAGTGCACGCGACACAATCACCGACATTGAATAGTCGATATAGGCGCTTTTCATTTCCGATTCCAGATTAATCGGAATAATCTTGTCGTCTCCTTGCATTTTTTACTTTACAATTTCAAAATGATTCATTCGGCCGCCGCAATAAGCAGCGACGCCGTAAGCCGAATCATGCTACAAAATTAAGCATTTTTTTCCTCATTTCAAAATCCCTGCCGGCATTCAATGGTGCGAAACAATCGTAAATGGATAAGGGCAGGCCATTAGGCGGTTTGAGTTCCTTTGCATCGGATTAACAACATATTCAAACACTCAATAAATATGGACAAAATACAAAAGAAGGAGAGACATTTCAGCGATGAGGAGATCCGCTTCGTTCTTGACAATTACAAGGGTTATGGGAGCATGGACATGTGGGATTATCTTGAGCGCGACGCGAAAGACCCGGCGCTCAGGCAGGAATGCAGCCGCAGGGCCTCACGGGCCTACCACGCAGAGGAATATTCCGCGGATATATTATAGTGAGGCAATTCGCCGGCAGGCTGAGGATTTTTTGGCACGATAATTGTTATACCAAGAGATAATAAATTTGTTGAAGACGATTTTTTTGATGAAGAACGATTTTTCCAAACAGTTTCGACCAATCCTTCAGCTTGCTTCTCGCGAGGCTGCACGTTTCAATTCGCCGGTGATCACCAGCGAACATTTCGTGCTGGCAGCCCTCACCAACCGTGACGGCTACGCCTTCAAGATCCTTACGCAGCTGAATGTCCCCATCGACAAGATGGTGGAGGAGCTCGAAACGTATCTCTCCGATCCACATGCCATCGGGGAGACCACAACCCTTTTTGAACAGCAATACAAGATTAATCTTGCCGCTATACGTCATTTGCAACTCGCCACATCGGAGGCCCGCAAGATGAATGCCTCCGTGATAGGAGGGGAGCATATCATCCTTGCGCTTATCCACGACAAGCGTGCCATGGAGTCGCCCGTGCTCCGTCATATCAAGGAAAACTATCTGAATTTCGATATTTCCATCCAGAGCATCGGCGACGCACCCGGCATGCCCCCGGGAATGGGGATGAACCAGGATTTCGACGAGGAGGATGACGACGAGATGCCGGAGAAGGATTCCCGCAACGACAAGGAGCAACGCAGTGCACCCCGACCCCGCAAGGAGAAGAGCGACACGCCGGCACTCGACAAGTTTGGCTATGATATGACCAAGTCGGCCGCCGAAGGCAAACTCGACCCCGTGGTGGGACGCGAGCAGGAGATCGAGCGTCTGGCTCAGATTCTGTCGCGCCGCAAGAAAAATAATCCTGTACTCATCGGCGAACCCGGCGTAGGCAAATCAGCCATCGTGGAGGGCCTTGCCTTGCGCATCGTGCAGCGCAAGGTGTCGCGCGTGCTTTTCGATAAGCGCGTGATTGGCCTTGACATGGCGGGAATGGTGGCCGGCACTAAATATCGCGGCCAGTTTGAGGAGCGTATCAAGGCTGTGCTCGACGAACTCTCGAAGAATCCCGACATTATCCTTTTCATCGACGAGATTCACACGATTGTTGGAGCCGGAGGCGCACCCGGTTCGATGGATGCCGCCAATATGCTCAAGCCAGCCCTGGCACGTGGCGAAATCCAGTGCATCGGCGCTACCACCCTCGACGAATACCGTCAGAACATCGAGAAGGATGGCGCTCTGGAGCGTCGTTTCCAGAAGGTGATGGTGGAGGCCACCACTCCCGAGGAGACTCTCGAGATTCTCAAGCAGGTGAAAGGCAAATATGAGGATCATCATAATGTAACCTACACGCCGGAGGCTCTCGAGGCCTGCGTATCGCTCACCGAGCGCTACGTGTCCGACCGCAGTTTCCCCGATAAGGCTCTCGATGCCCTCGACGAGGCAGGCAGCCGCGTGCATATCACCAATATCCGTGTGCCCGAAGAAATCGAGCAACTGGAGCAGAAGGTGGAGGATCTCACTCAGGAGAAACTTGCCGCCGCACGCGAGCAGGACTATGAGAAGGCAGCCTCCCTGCGCGACGCCGTGGTGCAGACCAAGAAGCAGCTCGACGAGGCTAAACACACCTGGGAGACGCAACTCGACAGCCAGCGCCAGGAGGTTGACGACGAGAAGGTGGCCGAAGTTGTGGCCATGATGACCGGCGTTCCTACTCAGCGCATCGCGCAAGCTGAGGGCGCGCGCCTCATCAAGATGGGCGAATCGCTTAAGGGCGCCGTGGTAGGGCAGGATGATGCAATCAAGAAGGTGGTGAAGGCTATCCAGCGCAACAGGATTGGACTGAAAGACCCCGACAAACCGATTGGCGTGTTCATGTTCCTCGGCCCGACCGGTGTGGGCAAGACTCATCTTGCCAAGAAACTCGCCGAGTATCTCTTCGATTCCTCAGATGCGCTCATCCGCATGGACATGAGCGAATATATGGAGAAATTCACCGTGTCGCGTCTTGTGGGTGCTCCTCCGGGATACGTAGGTTATGAGGAGGGTGGACAACTCACTGAGAAGGTTCGCCGCCATCCATATTCCGTGGTGCTTCTCGACGAGATTGAGAAGGCTCATCCCGATGTGTTCAATCTGCTTCTGCAGGTGATGGATGAGGGTCGTCTCACCGACTCGCTCGGACGCCGCATCGATTTCAAGAACACAATCCTGATAATGACAAGCAATGTGGGTTCGCGTCAACTCAAGGATTTTGGCGCAGGTGTCGGCTTCAACACCGAGACCGTGACAAAAGACCAGGCTCACAGCGTGATCTCCAAGGCGCTCAACAGGGCATTCAGCCCGGAGTTCCTCAACCGCGTTGACGACATCATCATGTTCGACCAGCTTTCGAAGGAGACCATCTCGCAGATCATCGACATCGAGCTCCGCGATTTCTTTGCAAGAATTGAAAAACTCGGTTTCAAACTCGAGCTCTCAGATGAGGCGAAGAATTTCCTCGCCGAAAAGGGCTACGACCGCAATTTCGGAGCTCGTCCTCTGAAGCGAGCCATTCAGAAATATCTGGAGGACGACCTTGCAGAACTCATGCTCAACCTTGGAGCGGAAGGTCAGATAGGAGGCACCATCGTTGTAAGCTACACCGATGGCGATGAACGCCTGAAATTCGAATACAAACCCCTGACCCTTCCCGCCCCCACAGAGGAAGAACAAACAGATTGCACCCATTAGACTAATTAGACTAATTAGACTAATTAGACCAATTTTACAATTTTACAATTTTACAATTAAGGCCGCGAGCTATTGCCCGCGGCCTTTTTATTTACTTATTACTTATTAGCTCTGGCTTCTGACTTAAAGTATGAGTGAGCAGATATGGAATGTGATGAAGGCGAATATCCAGGCGAGTGCCGTATTATATACCATTGAGAATACCGGATATTTCCAGCTGCCTGTCTCGCGGCGGATGGCTGCAAGGGTGGCAATACATGGGAAATACAAAAGCACAAACACCATAAATGCCATGGCAGATGCCGGCGTGAAGGGTGGCTGACCGGTGAGTTTCGAGGGGGTGGTGAGCCGCTGCGAGAGTGCCTCGGCATCATCGTCGCCTACGTAAAGCACACCTAATGTGGAAACCACCACCTCCTTCGCTGCAGAGCCTGCAATGAGCGAAACCGTGGTTTTCCATCCGAATTCCATCGGTTCCACCACCGGCTGGATGAATTTGCCAATCTTGCCTAAGATGGAATTTCCTTGCTGATATTCGGTGGTGATGAGATTGTCAATCTCTTCCTGGCTCATTGATGCATCGGATGCCGGAAGATCGGCGATGGCCTCGGCCTTGAACTGCTCCGGCACATCTTCAGTGCCATAATGCGGGAAATAGGAGAGTGCCCATATTATTATGGAGGCCACCAGAATCAGTCCGCCCATCTTGCGCAGGTACTGTTCGGCCTTCGACCACATGTTGCGCATCGTGGCCTTGAATGTGGGCATTCGGTAAGGGGGCAGTTCCATCACGAAGGGAGTCTCGTCGGCCTTAAACCAGAATTTGCGCAAGAGCCTTGCCGTCATCACCGCCACAAGAATACCCAACACATAAAGCATTACAAATATGCCGGCACCATACTGCGGAAAGAAGGCTCCGCAGAGCAGCACATAAATCGGGATACGCGCCGAACAGCTAATGAACGGATTAATCAGGATGGTGATCAAACGGCTCGACTTGCTCTCGATGATACGGGTGCTCATGATTGAGGGAACGGTGCAGCCGAATCCCATCACCAGCGGGATGAACGATTTGCCGTGAAGTCCCATCCTGTGCATGAGCTTGTCCATGATGAAGGCCACACGCGCCATATATCCCGAATCCTCCATGAATGATATGAAAGCATAGAGGATGAGGATATTGGGCAGGAACACAATCACTCCGCCCACGCCACCAATGATGCCGTCGAGGATAAGGTCCTTGAGCGGACCATCCTGCATATAATTACCGATCAGGCCGGAAATCCATGTCACAAGACTCTCTATCCATTCCATAGGGTAGGAGCCGAGTTTGAAGGTGGCCCAGAACATCAGCCACATCACCAGAATGAAAATCGGGAAACCGAAAAGTTTATTAGTTACAAATGCGTCTATAATCTGGGTGTTTTTCTCCTCCTTCTTGAGGTTGCCCACCATTGTTTCGGCAAGCGCACCCTGGATAAATCCATATTTGTCGGCTGAGATGGCCGAAGCCACATCCTCGTTATAGTTTTTCTGAACCTTTACCTCCAGCGTCTTCCTGATTTCCACCCATTTTTCATAACTTTCATATGGACGGAGCATATTCTCCACCTCCGGGTCGTGCTCAAGGAATTTGATGGCAAGGAAACGGGGAGAGAAGTGAGCCGTGATGCCGCGGTTGTTCTTGAGGTCGGCATTGATGGAATGCACCGCGTTCTCGATTTCCGGACTCAGGCCCACATGGATATGACGGGTGTCGGGATTCTTCATCTCGTACACCTCAATCACATTGTCGAGCAATTTCTCAATGCCCCATCCGGTGGATGCAATCGTAGGACAGATAGGCACACCGAGCATCTGACCTAACTGCTTATAGTCGAGGCGCACATTGCTCTCCTGAAGCTCATCATACATGTTGAGGCCAATCACCATCGGCCGGTTCATGTCGATAAGTTCTGTGGTGAGATAGAGGTTGCGTTCGAGATTTGACGCCACCACCACATTGAGTATTACGTCGGGCGTCTCCTCCCGCAGATAGCGCATCACATAGAGTTCCTCGGGGGAATAAGCCGAAAGGGAATAAGTGCCGGGGAGGTCCACAAGGTTAAACCTATAACCCTTATATTTCATCCAGCCCTTTTTGGCATCCACTGTAACTCCGGCGTAATTGCCCACATGCTCATGGGCGCCGGAAGCCATATTGAAGATTGAGGTTTTTCCGCAGTTGGGGTTGCCGATAAGAGCGACATTGATAATCTTGTCGCGGCGCACAGGCTTGTGTTCCTGGTTCACGTCCGGGATATGCACATCGCTGTCGTCGACCTCGTCGGCAATTTCAGCGGCCTGCTTCCACACGTCGAGGAGTTCCACCTCGATGAGGTCGGCCTCGGCTCGCCGAAGCGACACCTCATAACCCATCAGCGCATATTTCACGGGATCCTGAAGCGGTGCATTCAGCACCACATTGACCTCGCGTCCCCTCACAAAGCCCATCTCCATCACGCGCTTGCGGAAGGCGCCGTGACCAAGAATTTTTGTTATAACTCCGGTTTGCCCGGGGCGCAATTCAGATAATTTCATCGTGTAATCTTGATTTCACCACAAAATTACTACCAAAATATGCAAACTGCAATTTCGGGATTTAAAATACTCAATATTGAGTATTATTTCGCAGTGCCTTTCTCCTCCGACTCATATTGGCGCTCGAGGAAGAGCTTCACCTCACGGAAGAGTTTCGAGGCAAATACAAATTCATTGAGCGACTGGCTCTTGCTGCGGAATATCGTGCGGTCGTTGCCTATCCAGTCACAAGAGCCCTTGTTGATGAATATGATATTCTCTCCGATTCCGAGCACAGAGTTCATATCATGGGTATTGATTATAGTGGTGATTTCATATTCGTGGGTGATGTCGCTCAGGAGCTCGTCGATGATGATGGAGGTCTTCGGGTCGAGTCCGGAGTTCGGTTCGTCGCAGAAGAGATATTTCGGATTCAGTGCGATTGCTCTGGCGATAGCCACACGCTTCTGCATACCTCCAGAAATCTCAGCCGGGTACTTGCTGTCGGCGTTTTCAAGGCCTACACGCCTGATGCAGAAATGGGCACGCTCAAGCTGCTCGGCATTGGAGAGAGGGCTGAACATCTTCAGCGGGAACATCACGTTTCCCAGCACCGTCTCATTGTCGAAGAGCGCCGATCCCTGAAACAGCATGCCGATTTCTGAACGCAACTGACGAAGCTGCGATGTGTCGAGGTCGCGGAAATTTCGTCCGTCATATACGATATCGCCTGATGTGGGACGCAACAATCCGACCAGACATTTCATGAGCACTGTCTTGCCTGAGCCCGACTGGCCAATGATGAGATTTGTCTTTCCGGTTTCGAAAGTGGCTGTGATGCCGTGAAGCACCTCCACGCCATCGAAAGTCTTTACTATATTCTTCGCCTCTATCATTGCAGCATGAGTTTGGTGAGTATCACATCGGCAAGCAGAATCATGATTGAGCTTGACACCACGGCATTCGTGCTGGCTTTGCCCACCTCAAGCGCGCCGCCCTTCACATAAAAGCCGTAATAGGCGGCTATCGAGGTGATTATGAACCCGAACACTACGGTCTTGATCATACTGTACCAGATATACCACTCGTTGAAAAACGACTGGATGCCGTATACATAATCCTCCACAGTGATCATAGAAGTGAATTCGGCAATCACCCAGCCGCCAAGCAGGCCCATGAACATCGAAAGGATATAGAGCACCGGGACAAACAATACAAATCCGATAATCTTGGGGAGCACGATGAAATTGGCGGAGTTGAGGCCCATGATCTCAAGGGCGTCAATCTGCTCGGTGACTCGCATCGTGCCGATTTCGGAGGATATGTTACTTCCCACCTTGCCAGCCAGAATGAGCGACATCATGGTGGAAGAGAATTCAAGGATGAGGATTTCGCGAGTAGCGAGACCTGTGGAATATGAGGGAATCAGCGGCGACACGATGTTGATGGTCATCTGGATGGTGATCACGGCTCCGATGAAGAGCGAGATCACGATGACCAGCGGAATCGAGTCGACTCCAAGCTTATACATCTCCTTCACAAGGCTTTTGAAAAATTCACGCCATTTCTCCGGGATGCGAAACACCTGTCCCAGAAAAAGGATATATTTTCCAAACGACCTTATCGAGCTTACTACCATTTCTATCTTTTTAGAATTACCCCTTTGCTTAATCACCCATAGACGAAACACACAAGGGGGACTTAAGGTTGCAACCGCACCTTTTAAAAGATTAAAAGAGCCTTGCGGCTTCCGCGGATTTCGCAATACGAATGCAAAGTTAATAAAAAAATTTGGTGCGAAATTCAGTTTTTACTAATTTTGTATCTGATTTTCCACAAACAATATGTAGATAGATGCTGGTGATTGGAATAGCGGGCGGCACCGGGTCCGGCAAATCCACGGTGGTAAGGAGAATCATGGAAAGCCTACCCGAGGGTGAGGTTACCGTGATTCCGCAAGACTGTTATTATAAGGACAATGCCCATATACCGCTCGAGGAGCGTCTGAAGATGAATTATGACGAGCCTGCCAGCATTGAATGGGGGCTTCTTACCCGCCACCTCAAGGAATTGAAGGAGGGGAAGAGCGTGGAGATGCCCACATATGAGTTTATCACATGCTCGCGCAAGAAGGAGACTGTGACGCTGCACCCCAAGGAGGTGGCAGTGGTGGAAGGAATTCTGGTGCTCACCGACAAGACTCTCCGCGACATGCTCGACGTAAAGGTATATGTGGATGCTGATGCCGACGAACGCCTCATCCGCGTGATCCGACGCGACTGCATAGAGCGTGGCCGAACGCCGCAGATGGTGATCGACCGCTATGAGGAGACCCTCAAGCCCATGCATGAGCTTTATATCGAGCCCTCCAAACGCTACGCCGACCTTATCGTGCCTCAGGGAGGCAATAATCTCGTGGCTATAAAACTGCTCACCGATTTTATCCGTTCCCTGCTTACCTGCGATTGTAAAAATTCTTGATTGAAAGGTACATAAACCTCATCCCCTGCATATGAAAATATTTCCCATATTCGGCAGCAAAATAAATAAGGACAAGAAGGAACGCCCGGAACGCCTCACTCCCGAAGAGGAGCGTGAGCTCGACGGCGCGATTCCCGACATGCAGGAAGAGGTGGTGGACCGCAAGCTGGTGGTGGAAACCCCGGAGGGAGATGCCGAGGAGGAACAGAAGGTGGTTATTCCCGAGCGTGGCGTGCTCCGCACCGACAATCTCGTGAAGAAATATGGCAAGCGCACAGTGGCCAACCATGTCTCAATCGAGGTGATGCAGGGTGAGATTGTAGGACTCCTTGGTCCTAACGGCGCCGGAAAGACCACCACTTTCTATATGACTGTGGGCCTGATCACCCCTAATGAGGGAAGAGTGTTCCTCAACGACCAGGACATCACCGGCTATCCCGTATACAAGCGGGCACGAGCCGGAATCGGATATCTGCCGCAGGAAGCCTCCGTGTTCCGCACCCTGACTGTGGAAAACAATATCCGCGCCATCCTCGAGATGACTGACACCTCCAAGGAATATCAGAAGGCAAAACTCGAACAACTTATCCGCGAGTTCTCTCTGGAGCATGTGCGTCATAATGTGGGTACAAGCCTCTCCGGCGGCGAACGCCGACGCACCGAGATTGCCCGATGCCTTGCCATCAATCCCAAATTCATCATGCTCGACGAACCCTTCGCCGCAGTGGACCCCATCGCCGTGGAGGATATCCAGGAAGTGGTGTATCACCTTAAGGAGCGCAACATCGGCGTGCTTATCACCGACCACAAGGCCGACTCAATCCTCGGAATCACCGACCGCGCCTATATGCTCTTCGAAGGCCGAGTCCTTTTCCAGGGAACCAGCGAGGAACTGGCAGCAAATCCCGTGGTGCGTGAAAAATACCTCGGATCCGATTTCGTGTTCACAAGAAAGAAATATAACTGAAACCATCGGATTCCTTAACCCGTTTTAGATAATATGAGTTGCACATCAAATATTTTGCGAACCTCTCTTACGAAGATCTGCCGAATGGCGGCTCTTTTGTCGATTATTGCGATGCTTCCCCTATCGGGGAGAGCAGCCACCAAGTCAGTATCATCGAATGATTTCACAGTGGTGATTGATGCCGGCCATGGCGGCCACGACCACGGAGCAGTGGACAATGGCGCCAAGGAGAAGGATATCAACTTAGGTGTGGCTACACAGCTCGCATCGATGATTCGCAAAAAAATGAAGGATGTGCGCGTGGTGATGACCCGCGACGACGATACTTTCATCTCGCTGCAGGAACGGGCCAATATCGCCAACCGCAATCACGGAAACCTTTTTATCTCCATACACACCAACAGCGTGGACAAGTCGAATCCCAACCGCAAGAGTGTGAAGGGTACTTCGGTATATGCCCTCGGTCTGCATAAGGACCAGAACAACCTCAAGGTGGCACAAAGGGAGAACGCTGTGATTGAGCTTGAGAAAAACTATGAACAGAAATATAGCGGCTTCGATCCCTCTCGCGATGAATCTTACATCATTTTCGAGATGGCTCAGAAAAAGAATCTCGGCCAAAGCCTGAAATTCGCCAACGAGGCTCAGAAGCAACTGGTGAAGACTGCCGGACGTGCCGACCGCGGAGTGAAGCAGGCAGGTTTCTGGGTGTTATGGGCCACTTCGATGCCTGCGGTGCTCGTGGAACTAGATTTCATCTGCAATCCCGACCAGGCAACATATCTCAATTCAGAGAGCGGCCAGAAGGAACTCGCCACGGCACTTTATAATGCGCTCGATACTTATGTCGATGCCCAGAAAAAAGCCCGCGAGAATGCAACCACTACGAAAGTAAACACCTCTCCCGCCGCAAGCAAAGCCCAGCAGGCAAAGCCGGCTCAGGAATCGAGGAATAAGGCTAAAAAACGCAGGAAAGCAAGAGAAAAACGTAACAATAATGATGAAGCGGAGGTCAACGAGTCCCTGATTTCTGAGAAGAATACCTCTGCCTCGTCACAAAGCGAGGGTGGCACCGTGACACTCGTGGCCGACCGTCGCGAAACGAAACGCATCGCTCGCGGCCCCGCCACCCCAAAGCGCAGCACATATTCCGCCGCCTCGCGTCGCCGCCGTTCCGACTCCGCAAGAAAGACGTCAGTGTCGCGCAATGTGGAGACTGAAAATATACAGCTCCTCTCTGAAAATGATTACCTCGCCAAGGCTGAGGAAACAGCCCCGGCTGTGAAGCAGGCAGCTCCCCCTCAGGCCGACAAGGCCAACAGCAAAAAGGGCAAAAAGGGCAAAAAGAATAAAAAAGACAACAAACAAAAAGGAAAGGCCGACAATAAGACCAAATCTTCCAAACCGGTCACCATCTCAAAGGGATCATCTAACATAGTTCTTGCTGACAACCAATCGAAAAACAAGAACACAAATGTGAAGAAAACAAAGGATGGCCGCAATGTCTACCGCATTCAGAGCAGCAAGGAGATTGCCGCAAAAACCACAGCGTCTGCCTCAACACCGCGCCACACCACGACGGTTTATAAGATACAGCTCTGCGCTTCCGAAAAGGAGCTCCGCAGCGACGACCCCGCTTTCCGCGGCCTGAAACCCGTGAAGTCTTTCCGCGAAAACAACCTATATAAATACACCTACGGTGAGAGCGAAAGCAGGAATGAAATTGAAAATTTACTCCTCGAAGTGAAATCTATAGTGCCTGACGCGTTTATAATTGTGAGCAGGCGTTAAGCAGCGTTTCTTAATGCTTTGCCTGAAACGCGCTTGCAGGCCCATTCCACTAAATTTAAATTTAGACCCAGAATGAAAAAACTGAAATCAAAGGAATTTATAATCGGTCTCTCTGTGATAGTGGCACTCGTGCTTCTATTCTTTATGATTGACTATCTCAAGGGTATCAACCTCCTGAATCCCGCCAATTTCTATTATGCCTCCTACGACAATGTGAGCGGGCTGAATGTGTCGGCCCCTGTCACTATCAATGGCTATAAGGTGGGTCAGGTGCGTGAAATCAGTTACGACTACGACAAACCCGGCAAGGTAAAGGTGTTGCTCGCTGTGAACGACAAACTGAAGATTCCGGAGGATTCATATGCAGTGCTGTCGAGCACCCTGCTCAGCGGCGCATATATCGACATCAAGGTGGGCAAGAGCCACAAGTATATTCCCAAAGGGGAGGAGGTGCCTACGCACGAGGAGAAAGACCTTATGGCAAGCATCTCGCAGGATGTGATGCCGGCAGTGAATACTATCCTCCCGCGTGTGGATTCCCTGCTCTTTAACCTTAATGCGCTTGTGTCTGACCCTGCACTCACACGTTCCATCCACAACCTTGACGGAATCACCACCAATGTGCTTGGACTTACGCAGGGGCTGAATACCACTGTGAAGCGCGATGTGCCGGTTGTGATGCGCAACGCCCGCAGCCTCACCAGCAAGATCGACAGCGTGAGCAACAATCTGATTATCCTTTCCAATGCGCTCAAGGAACTCCCCATCAACGCCACGATGGACAATGTCAATTCTGTTTCTGCCAATCTTGCCGACTTCTCGCGCAAGCTTAACAACCAGAACAGCACCTTGGGCATGCTCACCAGCGAATCAGAACTCTACGACCGTCTGAACCGCGTTTCGGCCGATATCGATTCACTGATTGTGGACATCA
The DNA here is from genome assembly GCA_905209725.1 of uncultured Muribaculaceae bacterium. Classification (GTDB taxonomy): domain Bacteria; phylum Bacteroidota; class Bacteroidia; order Bacteroidales; family Muribaculaceae; genus Lepagella. Next base: position 95 of record CAJLTZ010000030.1, on the reverse strand, counting down.
AGAAGAATCCCAAGCGCTACATCTCCATCAAACTCTTCTAATTAAGACCCCATCCCATAAAAAATGTTAATGCAGGGGCGACCGATTTTTGATGC
>CAJLTZ010000029.1 GCA_905209725.1 uncultured Muribaculaceae bacterium | reverse complement strand
TTCCTCGAAAATACGCCGCCCCTGCGTTAACATTTTTTGTGGGATGGGGTCTTAAGCATTATCAGCCGAATCTTGTTTACTTGTCGGCCCGAAGTCCCGGCACACGCCCGAACATTAGGAATTTGCGCTGATAGTAGGGTGTGAACAGATTTGAAACCACTACCCCTTTCGATGAGGAGGCGTGGATAAATTTCTCATTATCCACCACTATTCCCACATGCGACACCTTATGTGGATCCTTCCCAGTGGCGAAGAACACAAGGTCGCCTGTGCTGACGTGCTCGGCATCAACTTTATCGCAGAATTCAGCCTGTTTTGCGGAGTTGCGAGGAATCTTCTGTCCGGCAGCCTCCTCATACACCTTCATCACCATGCCGGAGCAGTCGGTTCCTTTTCCCTTTTCTGCACATGCATATTTATAAGGAGTCCCAACCCAGGAGTAAGCCTCATCGATGATGCGGGCCTGCTGTCTGTTAGGCTTCTTCACATGGATTGCCTCACTGGCCGCAGAATGGGAATTGTCGCGATGAACCCCCTTCGAGGATTTACAAGACTGAAAGGATAAGGCAAATGTAAATGCAGCCGCAATCCACAGGCTCAGCCGAAATTTGCGCGCAATCTCTTGAATATTAGGCGTATCAATATTGAGGAGCGTCATTGTTGTGAAGTTTACAAATGCAAATGTAAATAAAAATTCCCTAATACAAAAAAATCCTTGAATAAATTTTTAAGGGTTTTCATTACGAGAATAAGAACTCATTTTTGGTTAATTCGGTTCAATGCACTAATTTTGTATTTTGCAAAAGATTTGAATAGATAGATGAATTTCAAGATAGAGGCTACAGCACCGGATACCAACGCCAGGGCAGGTGAGATTGAAACCGCCCACGGCAAGATACCGACCCCTATTTTCATGCCTGTGGGCACGGTGGGGAGTGTCAAGGCGGTGCACGCTCACGAATTATACGACATCGATGCCAAGATTATCCTCGGCAATACATATCACTTATACCTGCGCCCCGGACTTGACGTGCTCAAGGCTGCCGGCGGTCTGCATAAGTTCAACAGCTGGAACCGCCCCATCCTTACCGACTCAGGTGGTTTTCAGGTGTTTTCCCTCTCCTCGCAACGTAAGTTGAAAGAGGAGGGCGCTTACTTCCGCAGCCATATCGACGGCAGCAAGCATCTTTTCACCCCCGAAGGAGTTGTGGATATAGAACGCTCCATTGGTGCAGACATCATGATGGCACTCGACGAGTGTCCTCCCGGCACATCCGACTATCAGTATGCACGCACTTCGCTCGACCTTACCCACCGCTGGCTCCAGCGCGGATGGAAGAGATACAAGGAAACCGAGGGACTTTACGGCTACGACCAGGCCTACTTCCCCATCGTGCAAGGTTGCGTCTACCCCGACTTACGCCGTGAATCCGCAAAATTTATAAGCGACTTCGGCGCTGACGGCAACGCCATCGGCGGCCTGGCCGTGGGCGAACCCACTGAGAAGATGTATGAGATGATCGAGATTGTCAACGACATCCTTCCCGCCGACAAACCCCGCTATCTGATGGGCGTTGGCACGCCGGCCAATATCCTCGAGGCAATCGACCGCGGAGTGGACATGATGGACTGCGTGATGCCTACACGCAACGGCCGCAACGGCATGATATTCACAAGCAAAGGAATCATCAACCTCAAGAACCTCAAATGGGCCAAGGACTTCTCCGAACTCGATGAGGAGGGCACAGCACTTGTGGACCACGAATACAGCAAAGCTTATCTGCGCCATCTCTTCGTGAGCCACGAAATCCTTGGCATGCAGATAGCATCAATACACAATCTCGCATTCTATCTCTGGCTCGTGAAAGAGGCAAGGAAGCATATCATCGCCGGCGATTTCAAGAACTGGAAAGAGGAAATGGTAGTCAATGTGACCCGCAGACTATGAAACTGAAGCTGAAGCTAAATAGGATTCCCCTGCCGAAGATTCCCCGGATACCGGCGACAAACAAGATTTGCAGGGCTTACAGGTTCCGCAAGATCCGGAAAGCCCGCAAGAACCGCGATGCCGGCAAAAAATCGAAGTTGCCAAGGCTCTCATGGTCCATGTTCGGCATCAAGCTCATCGACTGGTTTATCCTGAAGAAATTCCTCGGCACATATTTCTTCGCCACCCTGCTGATTCTGGCCATCATCGCCATGTTCGACATCACGGAGAAACTTGACGCCTTCCTGTCGGCACCCCTCAGCGAGACGCTCTTCGACTATTTTGCCTCTTTCCTCCCCTATTTCGCCAATCAACTCTCCCCTCTCTTCACCTTTATCTCGGTAATCTTCTTTACCACCAAGCTTGCAGGCAATTCCGAAATCATCGCCATCCTTTCGAGTGGCATCAGTTTCAACAGGCTGATGCGCCCTTATATGATTGGCGCAGCCGTGATTGCTGCCCTCACATTCGCGCTCAGCAACTATCTGATTCCCCCCACGAATGTAAACCGTATAGCCTATACCAACAAATATGTGCGCAACAAGAGCGTAAACACCGGTCTCGACATCCAGCTTATGGCGAGTCCCGGCGTGGTGGTCTACATCGGACGCTTCGAGAACAGCACCAAGACAGGCTACCGCTTCTCGCTCGACAAGTTTGAGGGCAAGCAACTTGTGTCGCGACTCACGGCACAGACAGTGAATTATGACAGCACCCGTCAGTATCACTGGACCATGAACAATTACATGATCCGCAAATTCGACGGAATGACCGAGAAAATCACCTCAGGCACAAAGAAGGATACCGTGATACCCGTGGAGCCCCGCGACTTCCTGATATCCGTCAACGACCAGGAGACGCTCACCACTCCCCAACTCACCGACTTCATCGAGAAGCAGCGGCGTCGCGGCGTGGCCAACATAAAGGCCTTCGAGATTGAGAAGGAACGCCGCTATGCCTCCACGGCAGCCGCATTCATCCTTACCCTCATCGGCTTGTCGCTCTCGGCCAAGAAAGTAAAAGGAGGAATGGGCATCAATATAGGTATCGGTCTGGTGCTTAGTTTCAGTTATATCCTTTTCTCCACTGTCACCAGTCAGTTTGCCATCTCCGGCATGACCTCCCCCTGGCTTGCTATGGAGATTCCCAATTTTGTCTATCTGGCAATCGGACTTATCCTTTACCGCCGCGCCATGAAGTTCTAATTCCCTTATATTGGAACGATATTTGTTTATAATGTGATTATGGCAAAGGAAACTTATAAAAAAATATGCAGTCTTCTTGAGGACTACCGTATGGCAGACGCGATAGGACTGCTGAATAAGAAAGCAAAACAGCTCTCCGACCGCCCGGCAATCGACCGGCTCGCGCAACTCTCGGAGACATATCGCTATATGATGCATTATCTCGTGGAGGGAGTTCAGGACTCCGGCCGCGACCGCCTATATTCCGACCTCTGCGGCCAGTTGCTCTCGATAGCCGAGGGTTTGGAGAGGCAAAGCGCAATCGCCGAAGGCACAAGTCATTATTGCGCCACAATAAGGCTTTCGAAAATCAGAAAAAGTTCGGTTGACCGGCTTCTTGACGACTATTCCGCACTTCGCGCAGAGATGATGCTTGCCGAAGCCGCAGGATCCACCGACAATTCTCTGCTTGAATCGCGTGAAGATATCTTTGAAAACCTCTTCAATGCCGTCTACACGCTTTACGACAGCAAGGACACTTGTGCCTACCTCCGCGATTTCATGATGTCGGAGAATGCCGACCGCAATATCAATTCATTGATTGTTAGCGCCCTCACACTCGGACTGCTCGAATTCTACGACCGCCACAGGCTTAACCTCCTTCTCGACATATACGATTTTTCCATCGACCCGTTCATTTCCGCCCGCGCCCTTGCCGGCATCGTGCTGGCAATCGCCGCCTCCCCGGATGCGGTGGGAGCCGACCCTGCCATCGTGGCAAGAATCTCACTATGGAACGACACAGAAGAGATGCGCCGCCGCCTTCGCGAGACCATTCGCGTGATTGTGGGCACCCGTGACACCGAGCGTCTGTCGACTAAAATGAATGAGGAGGTACTTCCCGAATTAATGAAGTTGCGCCCCGACCTCCTTAATAATATAAAGAAGATGGGCGGCGATTTCGACCCGGCATCAATTGAGGATAATCCCGAATGGCAGGAGATGCTTGAGAAATCTGGCCTGGAAAAAAAGATGCGCGAACTGGGCGAAATGCAGTCGGAGGGTGCCGACCTGATGATGGTCACATTCTCCAAACTCAAGGAATTCCCATTCTTCCGGCTCGCTTACTCCTGGTTTGTGCCCTTCTATGTGGAGAATCCCCATGCAGCACTGCCTGAAGAAATCCGCAGGCTGATGACAGGAATCGACGGACTTGCCGACATGATGTGCGAATCCGACAAATATTCCCTTGCATTGAGTTTCCGGCAGATGCCCGACACGCAGCGGCAGATTATCTCCTCACAGTTTTCCGCCCAATGCGAGCAATTAAAGGCCGAACTCGAAGACAAGCGTCTCAAATCCTCCGCTCCCGAATTTGATACAAATGTGTTGTTGGCAGTGAGGGATTTATATCGCTTCTTCAAATTATACAGGCAGCGACGTGATTTCAACGACCCATTCGCGAAGCCATTCGATTTCATCAATCTCCCCGGCATAAGCGATGTGCTCTCCTCCGACAATGAGATGATGCGCATCGTGGCTGAGTTTTACTTCACGCGCGGATATTATAAGGAGGCGCTTCCTCTTCTGGAGACACTTGCCGGCACAGAAGCCGATGATTTTTCGATATGGGAGAAAATCGGCTATTCTCTTCAGCAGCAGGGACGCTTGAAAGAGGCTCTCGAAGCATATGAGAAATCGGAATTGCTGAAAACTCCCGGCACATGGCTGATGCGCCGCCTCGCATCGCTCTATCGTCGCACAGGCAATCCGGAAAAGGCCATCCCTTATTACGGCCGCCTTCTTGAGAAAGACCCCGACAATGTGTCGCTGATCATGAATGCAGGCAATGCGTCCTATGAGGCCGGTGATATGGAATCTGCTCTCCGACATTTCTATCACGCCAATTATCTTGCCCCGGAAAACATCAAGGTGATACGCACATTGGCCTGGATGCAACTGCTCGGCGGCAACATAGATAAGAGCCGCGATAGTTATGCACGCCTGATTGCTCGCCCCGACGCCACATCATCCGACCGCATGAATGCCGGACATGCTGCCATGCTCTCCGGCGACCTCAAGGATGCCGAACACCATTATCTCGACGCAGCGCATAATAGTTTCGAGGATTTCAGAATGGCTTATCTCGCAGATCTTCCCACTCTTGCCAACCTCGGACTCGACCGACACATTTTCAATATAATGCTCGACAATATCAAATGGAAATCTGATGGCACGAATTCTAATCGTTGACGATGAGGAGACCCTTTGCGAGGCCTTGCGCTTCAATCTTGAGGCCGAGGGTTTTGAAGTGGATACCGCAAATTCCGCTGAGGAGGCACTCACACTCAATCTTTCCTCCTATTCCCTGCTGATTTTCGATATCATGATGGGCGAAATCAGCGGCACGCAGCTCGCCTCCATCGTAAAAAAGCGCGAGGATACGGCTTCAATCCCTATTATATTCTGCTCAGCTAAAGATGAGGAGGATGATGTGGTGTCAGGTCTTGACCTCGGCGCAGACGATTACATCACCAAGCCATTCTCTTTCCGCACATTGCTTGCAAGAGTAAAAAGTGTGTTGCGACGTGCCTCCCAGAACGCTGAACCTTCGGAACATGACGATGAAATATCATACAAAGGGCTGTCGCTGTCGCGTGTACAGAAAAGATGTACGGTGGATGGCACTGAGGTAAGGATGCCTCGGAAGGAATTTGAGATCCTTTCGCTTCTTCTGTCCCACCCGGGCAGAATCTTTTCTCGTGATGAGCTTCTTAAGAACATCTGGGAAGAGGATGTGGTGGTGGTGGACCGTGTGATTGATGTCAACATCACCCGTCTCCGCTCCAAACTCGGTCCTTACGGTAAAAACATCGTGACAAGAAGCGGTTACGGCTATGGCTTTATGGAATAAAGTGTCTTACCACCGGCGACTTTTCGCCGGACTCGTGGCATATTCCGTGCTGATGCTTATCTGTTTCGGTCTCCTTCAGTATAGCCGTGAGAAGGATTTCAAGGCTGATGAACTCAACGACCGCCTGCAAATCATCAATCAGGAACTGCTCTATCGCCTTGAACACAGCGACACGATTCCCTCGCAAATAAGTCTCAGCGAATATCCTTTCAAGGAATTGCGTGTAAGCGTGATTGATCCTAAAGGCTATGTGCTATACGACAATTCCCTTGATTCGCTTCCTCTCAGCAACCATCTTGAACGTCCTGAAATCGCCCGAGCCATCGCCGTGGGCGAGGGGTTCTCATTGCGCCGTGCAAGCGAGGAGACCGGCACAGAATATTTCTATTCCGCACGTAAGGGTGAGAAATATATCGTGCGCACCGCAGTGCCCTATTCAACCTCTCTTGATTCGCTGCTGAAGGCCGACTATACATTCCTATGGGTGATGGGCGCAATTACGCTGGCACTGTGTGTGATCGGATATTTTGTTACGCGGAGACTCGGCCAGAATGTTACACGCCTGAACATATTCGCAGAACGCGCCGAACGAGGCGAACGGATTTATGAGAGCGAACCTTTTCCCCACGACGAACTCGGCGAGATCTCAAGCCATATCGTGCGCCTCTATGCCCGTTTGCAGCAGACCACCCTGGAGCGAAACCGCGAGCATCAGCGCGCCCTTGAGGCCCAGCAGGAGAAGATTCGCATCAAACATCAGCTCACCAACAATATCAACCACGAACTGAAGACCCCGGTGGCCGCGATGCAGCTTTGCCTCGAAACTCTTGTGAACCATGATAATCTCCCTGCCGAAAAGCGCCGAGAGTTTCTGAACCGCTGCCTTCAGGCTAACGAGCGCCTCACGCATCTCCTCTCAGATGTTGCGGCCATCACGCGTCTTGACGACGGCGGCCAGGCCATCCCCAGATGCATGGTGGATATCGCGGCCATTGCCTCCGAGTCGGTGGCAGACATGGAGCTCGCCGCATCCGGTAAGAGGATAGAGATCCATAACAATCTTCCCGCAAGCATTATGATAGAGGGAAACGAAACGTTATTGGCATCCATATTCCATAATCTGATTGAAAATGCAATAGCTTATTCCGGAGGTACGCTCGTGGAAATCTCGATGTTGGAAAAGACAGATAAGGATGTGACAATCCGGATTTCCGACAATGGCAACGGCGTGGCTGACGAGCACCTGCCTCATCTTTTCGAACGATTCTACCGTGTGGACAAAGGGCGTTCAAGGAAATTAGGCAATACCGGCCTCGGGCTGGCAATTGTAAAGAACGCCGTGATATGGCACGGCGGCGAAATCTCAGTCATCAAAAACCCCTCCGGCGGTCTCTCCTTCACTTTCCGCCTTTCTCTCTAATATTGGATTCAGAATAACTCACAGCCTCACCGGCCCTTTGCCGGCGACACACAATCTTCAATTTTTCAGAAAATTGATACAGAACGAGCTTCTTTACCGCGATGAGGCGGAATCCGAATAATCATCAATCCTAAATCATCAATCATCAATCTGTAACACATCATTAACCGCTTTGTCATATTTTTGAAACATCTACCAGTTTATTTTGCCATAGAAAGATTCTAATCCTTTTGTTTGTTAGTATGGTATAGAGCAAACCCTGCTGACAGCATTGGCAAACTAAATTTGATAGCTAATGGAAATATTGTTTCTTTGCGTAGTGATATTCCTCTTCTTGCTCGCGATTTTCGACCTCTCCGTAGGCGTGAGCAATGATGCAGTGAATTTTCTTAATTCCGCAATTGGTTCGAAGGCCGCGCCCTTCAAGGTGATTCTGATAGTTGCCTCCATCGGAGTATTCATAGGTGCCGCGATGAGCAACGGCATGATGGATATTGCCCGCCACGGCATCTTCCGTCCTGAAAATTTCTCATTCTACGACCTCATCTGCATCTTCATGGCTGTGATGGTCACAGATATTATGCTTCTCGATGTGTTCAATTCCCTGGGCCTGCCTACCTCCACCACTGTCTCCATGGTGTTTGAACTTCTTGGAGCCACATTTGTGGTAGCGCTCATGAAGATGGCTGCCGATGAGACAGGACTGGGATTCAACGACCTTCTGAACACTGAGAAAGCCCTATCCGTGATATTGGGCATATTCCTGTCTGTTGCGATTGCCTTTGCGTTCGGCACAGTGGTGCAGTTTCTCACCCGCATGCTCTTCACTTTCAATTATAAGGTGAATCTCAAGTGGAAGATTGGAATTTTCGGCGGCATCTGCGCCACTGCAATCATATACTTCCTGCTCATCAAGGGCGCCAAGGGACTCTCATTCATGACTCCGGAGGTAAAAGCCTGGATAGCCCACAACACCTGGATGATAATAGGATGTTGCTTCGCAGGCTTCACGCTGCTGATGCAATTGCTCCATATGCTTCATGTCAATGTGCTGAAGGTGATAGTGCTGATGGGCACATTCGCGCTGGCCATGGCATTCTCAGGCAATGACCTCGTGAATTTCATCGGCGTTCCCCTTTCCGGCCTCTCCTCCTATCAGGACTATGCAGCCAATGGAGGCGGCGATGCGTATGGCTATCTCATGAACTCTCTGAATGGGCCGGCCAACACCTCGATATGGATTCTCATCGGCGCCGGAGTGATAATGGTAGCTTCGCTGGCCACATCTAAGAAAGCACAGAAGGTGTCGCAGACAGAGATTGGCCTCGGCAGTCAGGCCGGTGGCGATGAGATGTTCGGTTCGTCGAAGATAGCACGCCGCCTTGTGAGATGGGCACTAAGTTTCCTGGCCTGGGTGAGAAAGGTGACGCCTCCGAGAGTGAGACACTGGTTCAATAAGCGCTTCAACATGGATGAAACCATAATCGACCAGGGAGCGGCTTTTGACCTGCTGCGCGGTTCTGTCAACCTCGTGCTTGCCGGGGCGCTCATCGCTCTGGGCACATCGCTGAAACTTCCGCTCTCCACTACATTCGTCACATTTATGGTGGCCATGGGTACATCGCTCGCCGACCGCGCCTGGGGACGCGAGAGTGCCGTGTTCAGAATCACAGGTGTATTTTCTGTGATTGGCGGCTGGTTCATCACAGCAGGAGCCGCATTCCTCGGTGCCGGCGTCATCGTGCTGCTGATGCATCTTGGCGGAATCTGGGTGATGTTCGCACTGGCAGCCCTCACGTTATTCATCATCATCCGGAGCAATCGTAGGTTCAAAGCCAAGAAAGCGGAGGAGGCAGGAGATACTCTCTTCCAGACCATCCTCACCACCAACGACCACAAGCAGGTATGGCCCCTGCTCCTGACTTATATCACATCCCAGCACCTCAATTTCATCCGATTTGCCGGCGACAATTACCGTGACATCACGCAGGCATTCGCCACCGACAATCCCGGCCTTCTCTCAAAGGCAGCCAAGAAAATGGAACTGGAGAAGCGCAACCTGAAGAACGCCCGTCGCAAGGAGACTCTCTGTCTGCGCAGGGTGCCACGCGAAATGGCTATCGAGAAGAGTGCTTGGTTTCATCTTGCCAACAACTGCTGCATGTCAATGCTCTATAACCTAAGGCGTATCGAGGAAGTATGCCGCGAACATGTGGAAAACAATTTCCTTCCCCTCCCCAAGAGTTATGTTGCCGATCTTGAACTTGTGAGGGAACGAATCTCCATCCTTACCAACGACACCTGCGACATGATGGAAAGCGGAGTGCTCGATACTGTTAATCTCCTGCGCCGCCATTGCGATGAGATTGTGGAGTTGGTTTCCGACGGCTATCACAGGCTTTATGAGCAACTGCGCACCGGCAATCCGGAAACAATGACAGTGCTCTATGTCTATCTGAACATGATGCAGGAAACCAAAGAGTTCGTTTCAAGCCACCGGAAGTTCCTGCGAGCCTATGCCAAACTTGTGGAGACTGAATATTCAGGGCGCGACGGACGACCGCGCATCAGCCCCGCTCAGAATGAGAAATGGAATGAGAACCGGAGTCCGCTGTTGGGTGCTCCAGGCGTGTCCCGGTAAGAGAGACGCCACACATAGTCGAGCCTCAGAAAGGTGAGGATATTGTCGATGCCGACGCCAATCTCCATATAGGGTGTCTTCCCCATGGGTTTGGTGTTCGGGTCGGGGAATCGGAACAATTCGGGATTATCTTCCGGATTGTTCTTTTTTGTGAGGTGTCCCCAGTAACCCTTGAACGATACCACTTCGCGGAGGCGCAATTTGTTGAGCCAGGGAATGCGGTTGAAGATTAGGCCGTTGAGGTTGTAGTTGAGGTCGAGCGAAACATACTCGTCAAGGGCGTGCTCCATAGGGTTCAGCAGAGCATATGTCTCCGACTGCATGGTGAAGGCGGTATTGGCATTCTGCCAGAGAAGCGCGGGGAACTGCACCTGGTTCCATATCTTGCCGGCACGGAAAATCACATCGGCATAGCCTGCCACCGACATCCACCAGCGCTTCTGAAGAAGGAACTCGGTGACATTCACTGTGAACGCAGAGCCGAAGAGACCCTTGGGGCCGAATTCATGGCTGAACTGAAGGGTGAGGGCGTCGCGATTGATCATGCGGCGTTCGTTGTAGGTCTGCATGAATTTCTCGCCGGGGGCATAGCGCACTGTCATCTTCAGCGTGTTGGTATTATAATGCGGCATGGCAACGCCATAGCCATTCACAAACGGCACAAATTGTGTGGCTTCCTGACGCTCATATTTCGCCTCGGCGTGAAACGAAAGATTATTGCGCCATTCAATGTTATATTCCAGTTTTGCAAGGCGCTGATATGTGGAGAGGTTGCTGTCAAGGCGCTTTATGGAGTTGAGCAGGTTGTTGGCGGCATTGGAGAGATAATGCTGACCGAGCTTGTAGATGTCATAGCGATAGGTAGCGCGGATGCCGTTCATCGGGAATTCTCTCGAATGATATTTCTTGTCGACGAAGGAATATTCGAGTTCACCGCTGTATTTCCATTTTCTGTCGTGGAAACCGTAAGCCACATATCCTCGGCCAAAGAGATTTTTGGAGAGATTGGCAGTGGTAAGGCCACCCACGGCAAGACGCAAGCCTTCGGTGGCATTATAGCTGATAAATGTATCGATGGGTCCGAAGTCGAATTTGCTCTTCTTTCCGGTGCGCACATATCCCTTTATCACCAGTTCCACACCCTTCTCCAGCCAATACAGCACAGGTATTTTACGGAACGGCGACCCCACTCCGTCGAGTTGTGTCTCGGCATAAGTGAGCGGCACCATGCGATGCTGCTGCCAGAATTCCCCATCCTGGTCATCAGCCTCATCGATTACAAACAGGTTGCCCACCCTGTCGTAGTATTCCTTCATGTCGTCGCGCTTATTGTAAGAGAAATTGTCGTAGCGCGACATTCGCGAGAGATGCAGTCCCTGCGTGCCTTTTATAATCTGCAGTTCCACCACCATATCGTCGAGCACCTTATGCGTATGGCCTAAGGAGTCGATGGTGAAATTCTGGCTCAGCCAGAGGTCTTTCACATAATTGATATTGGAAGCTTTGGGCACGCGCATCATTACGCGTTTCACATATTTCACCGAGTCGTTTACCGGTATGAACAGTTTGCCGTTGAATCCGAGGCTCTGGGCATTGTGAGGAGCAAAGGAGAGTTCCACGCAAGGCTCATTGCCCACAAGCACGGTATCCTCTATGTGATACATATAATAGTCGACACCGATGGCTGACAACGGGCTCACAAAACTATTTCGCATCACAGAGATATCATTGCTGTAGACATCGATCTCGCGCAAAGCATCCTCGAAAAAGAGACGTGTGTAATTGTCGTCAAACGATTTGTCGAAGCCGTCGCTCTTCTGCGCCACCACCACTTCCTTGTCGAGACCGCCATGCTTCGAGGTGATGCGGGTGGCCATCTTCTCCTTGAGCGACAGGTCCATGATGCGCTTGCCCGACCATAGACCGGTGTCGACAAGCGAACTGAACAATTGCTGGCGCTTCCCTTTCGGTTTGATTTTATGCACGTTTCCGAGCGAGTCGACAAATTCCATGTTCATATAGCCCTTGTAGTCGTCGAGGGCTATGAGCATCTTGTCGTAGCGGTCGTAGGAATATTCGTTGCTGTTGACCACAGGGTCGTGCTCCTTGCGGTGTGCACGCACCTTGCGCATTAGGTCCACGGCCGGATTGTTTTTCTTGGAATATTTCTTCTTCTTGGGTTTGATCACCACCTCCTGGAGCGTGAAATCCTGAGGCTTCAGGAGGAAGAAGAGAGTATCGTTTCCGGCTTTAGTCTTCAAGTCCATCGGTGCATAGCCCAATGAGTTCACATTCAATACCGTACCTATCGGCACAGATATCCGGAACACACCGTGGGCATCGGTGGTTACGCCTTTGCGTGGATGCTTGGACTGGACATTGACAAAACTGAGCCGCTCGCCGGTGTCGGCATCCTTCACAACGCCGACCACATTGCGCGACAGACCCTTGGGCGCAGCGATGGCTTCGCTTCGCCCAAACACGGTGAGAACAGTAATAAATGCCCAGAGGATTATATATGTATATCTATATCGGAGGTGTCTTCTCATTTGTAATGCCTATCCGTCTCCTGGCCAAGAAGCTTCAAGATTCGAATCGTGTTGCAGCAAGCACCATACATATAAATGTGGATACTGCACACCTTATTTTTAACAATTATTCCTTGCAATTATTGCCGCAGTCTACTTTAAATTTCCTAAATTTGTAGTGAAATTTATATAAAGATAATATGGGCATCGAGATTGAGAGAAAATATCTGGTGAAAAATTCAGATTATAAGGATATGGCTTCCATGCAATTGGAGATTCGTCAGGGCTATCTGCAGCGTCAGCCCGAGCGCGTGGTAAGAGTGAGGATAAAAGATACCCTCGGCTACATCACCATCAAAGGAATCACCACCGGATGCACCCGGAAGGAATATGAATATGAGATTCCGCTCATCGATGCCAAAGAGATGCTGGAAATGTGCCTGCCACCGGTGATTTCCAAAACGCGTTATATAGTGCCATATCATGGACGCAACTGGGAAGTGGATGAATTCCACGGCGACCGCGAAGGGCTTGTAGTGGCGGAAATCGAGATGGAAAGTGAGGATGCGCCTCTGGAGCTTCCCCCTTTCATCGGCGAGGATGTCACCGGCGACCCACAATACTACAATTCCAATCTCTAAATCATCAATCAAAAAGAGATGGAAGATCTTGACAAGATGTTTTATAAGATCGGCGATGTGGCAGAGCTGCTTGGCGTGAATGCCTCTACGCTGCGCTATTGGGAGACGGAATTCCCCGAATGCGCGCCAAAGCGCTCGGCCACCAACCGCCGCTATTACACTCCCGACGACATCCGGATGCTCCGCAAAATCAATTATCTTGTCCGTGAGAAGGGTCTCAGGATTGAGGCTGCGAAGCAGGAACTGGCGGGGAATGTGAGCAATGTGTCGCGCCGCTTTGAGGCGATTGAGTTGCTCAAGGAGACGCGCGCCGAACTGCAGGAAATGCTCGACGCCCTTAAGAAGCGCCGCGATTAGCAATAAGACCCCATTAAGATTAGACAGATTGCCGGATTAGTCCATCACATGGCCGGCATTCTCAGCCATCTGCACCATCTCTGAATATTGCTCCGGAGTGAGATCGTGGAAATAATAGTTCACAGGATTCTGCGGCTCATCCTTGAAGCGCACCTCGTAATGCAGATGCGGGCCGGTGGATTTTCCGGTAGAGCCTACGAGGCCAATCAGGTCGCCGCGAGTAACCTTGTCGCCTGCCTTCACGAGGATTTTTGAGAGGTGGGCATAGCGTGTGAGATAATTATAGCCGTGGGAGATATCGATGCAGTTGCCATAACTGCTGCGACGGTCGGCGATGGTCACTGTTCCGTCGGCAGTGGCATATACGGGCGTTCCGCTCTTGGCGGCAAAATCGAGGCCTGCATGAAATTTTGAGTTGCCATAAACAGGGTCGCGGCGCACGCCATAGCCCGACGACATCGTGAAGTCCTTAATATTAATAGGCATCACGGAGGGCACATGGGCTATCTTATCTTTCTGATTGTCCACGGCCTTGCGGAGCTGATCGAAGGAAACCGACTGCGCGTAAAGCTGGCGGTCAAAGAGGTCGAGACGCTGCGTGAGGAGTTTCACAAGCCCACCGTCGGGAAGCTGCTGCAATTCCTTATAGCGTGTCTCATTATCAAGGCCGGCGTAACGCTGCGAACGGCTCATCGGGTCGAGCTGCATCATGACGCGATAGAAATTGTCATCGCGGTTCTGGATGTCGCCCATCACCTTCAGCGAATTGTCAAGACGTCGGTTTAGGATATTATAGCTGCTGCGGAGCTCGGCATTTTCCTTGCGGAGATTCTCCTCAGTGGGCGATTCGAAGGCATAAAAGGCTGAGAAAAAGAGGACTGCGCCAAATGCAGCAGATGCTCCTATGAAAAGAAGCGCCTTGCGCAGCCACGACCAGAGCGAAGGATAGATGCGCTCGTAATTGTCAGTCTCTGAGTTATACCTGTAATAGATGTTTTTGCCCATATGAATCAGCGGAGCATGCAGGCATTGACCCTGCATCTCTCTTAGCAAGTTGCAAAAATAGTAATAATTGATTAATTTTGCAATTCATTTCAGCCTCATGATGGCTTTGACGTTTTTAGCCAGCGATAAGATAAGATAATAATCATACAATATAAGATGCTTACATCTAAAGAGATCAGAGAGTCGTTCAAGACTTTCTTCAAGGAGAAAGGACACAAAGTGGTTCCCTCCGCACCTATGGTTCTCAAAGACGACCCCACGTTGATGTTTACCAACGCAGGTATGAACCAGTTCAAGGATATCATACTCGGCAATCGCGTGCCGGAAAGCCGACGTGTCACCGACTCGCAGAAATGTCTGCGCGTGTCGGGCAAGCACAACGACCTCGAAGAGGTGGGACATGACACATATCACCACACCATGTTCGAGATGCTGGGCAACTGGTCGTTTGGCGACTATTTCAAGAAAGAGGCCATCGACTGGGCCTGGGAATATCTCGTTGACGTGCTGAAACTCAACCCGGACCGCCTCTATGCCACCGTGTTTGAAGGCTATGCACCCGAGGGTCTCGAACGCGACAACGAGGCTGCCGAAATCTGGCAAAGCCATCTGCCCGCTTCCCATATAATCAATGGCAACCGCCACGACAATTTCTGGGAAATGGGCGAGGTTGGTCCCTGCGGCCCCTGCAGCGAGATTCACATCGACCTCCGCAGCGACGAGGAGCGTGCCAAAGTGGATGGCGCCACTCTCGTAAATAAGGATAATCCCCTTGTGATTGAAATCTGGAACCTCGTGTTCATGCAGTATCAGCGAATGGCCGACGGTCATCTCGAGCCCCTTCCTGCAAAAGTGATCGACACCGGTATGGGATTCGAACGCCTCTGCATGGCGCTCCAGGGCAAACAGTCGAACTATGACACCGATATCTTTACCCCCATCATCGGCAAGATCAGCGAACTCTCCGGTAAGAAATATGGCGTGGATGAGAAGATGGATGTAGCCATGCGTGTGGCTGCCGACCATGTGCGCACAATCGCATTCTCCATCGCCGACTCCCAGCTCCCCTCCAATGCCAAGGCCGGATATGTGATTCGCCGAATCCTGCGCCGCGCCGTGAGATATGTCTACACATTCCTTGATGTCAAGGAGGCATTCCTTTATAAACTCGTGGATACCCTCGTAAAGGACATGGGTGAGGCTTATCCTGAGATTGCCGCGCAGCAGACACTTATCGAGAAAGTGATTAAAGAGGAGGAGGAATCCTTCCTGCGTACGCTCGACAATGGCATCCGTCTGCTCGACTCCCTCGTGGAGAAGGCAAAGGCGGCAGGAAAGGATACCATTTCCGGTGCCGATGCTTTCCTTCTCTATGACACATACGGTTTCCCCCTCGACCTCACGGAACTCATCCTCCGCGAGCAGGGATTCAAGGTGCTTACGGATGAATTCAATTCCGAGATGCAGAAGCAGAAGCAGCGCGCAAGAAACGCAGCCTCTGTGGAGACATCCGACTGGGTGGAGGTAAATCCGGGTGAGACTGAATTTGTGGGTTACGATGATTTTGAGGCCAAGACCCGCATCCTGCGCTATCGCAAGGTGAAGCAGAAGAATAAGGAGTTCTACCAGATAATGCTTTCCCGCACCCCCTTCTATGCCGAGATGGGCGGACAGGTGGGCGACACCGGAGTGCTTGTAGACTCTGAGGGAAATGAGACGGTGATTTTCGACACCAAGCGAGAGAACAATACTGCCGTGCATCTCTCCCACTCCATTCCCGCAAATCCCGAGGATGAGTTGATTGCCCGCATCAATGTGGAGAACCGTCTCGCCACCCAGGCCAACCACTCCGCCACCCACCTCATCCATGAGGCGCTGCGCGAGGTGCTCGGCACGCATGTGGAGCAGCGAGGAAGTTATGTTTCCCCCGATTTCCTCCGCTTTGACTTCTCTCATTTCCAGAAGGTCACTCCCGAGGAACTCCGCAAGGTGGAGCATATTGTCAACGCCAATATACGCAAGGCGATACCTCTTGAGGAGCGTCGCGACATGCCGATTGCCGAAGCCCGCGAGATGGGAGCCATGGCTCTCTTCGGCGAGAAATATGGCGACAAGGTGCGCGTGGTGAAATATGGTGACTCCGTGGAACTTTGCGGCGGTACGCATGTGCCCAACACCGGTTGCATCGGCATGGTGAAGATTATCGGCGAGAGCAGCATCGCTGCAGGTATCCGAAGAATCGAGGCTGTGTCGGGACGCGGCGTTGAAAAAGTGCTCGACGAGCTTCAGGATGCCATGACCGACCTTCGCGACCTGCTCGGCAATGCCGGCGACGTGCGCGTGGCCGTGCAGAAAGCCATTTCCGATAATGAAGGACTGCGCCATCAGGTAGAGGAATTCATAGCCGAAAGAACCCAGACCCTTGCCAAGAATGTGATTGACAGAGGTAAAACCATCAATGGCGTCAACATCCTCACTCTCGTAGGCCCCAGAATCCCGGATATCGTAAAGAATGTGGCTTTTGCCATCCGCAAGGAGAATCTCGAGCATACGGCCTTTGTGGCAGCCACATTGCATGATGGCAAACCATTGCTTACAGTCCAGTTCAGCGACGACCTTGTGAAGCAAGGACTTAATGCAGGCAAAATTGTAAGGGAGGCCGCTAAACTCATCAAGGGTGGCGGCGGTGGTCAACCCTTCTTCGCCCAGGCCGGCGGCAAGGATCCCGAACAGCTCTCGTCTGCAATGGATAAGATGATTTCCCTTATCACAGAATAATTCCATACTCTGGAATTCATTTTCCGGAATGGACTCCTGCCTCAAAATAAAATTCTGCCTCTAGGCTGGTGCAAGCTAAAACTTGCTCACAGAACCAAGAGGCAGAATTATTTTATTCCTTTTCCCCAATCGGAACCGGCTTCCGATGCGGCTTTTTATGCTGTGAAGATTTTGAATATCATATCGCGCATCAGGGCATACTCATTCTGGAATGAGCCTACACCTTTTGATTTCACATCGAATTCGCGCAATGTATGAAGCGCGTTGACGCTTTGCCGCGGAGTGTAATTGCGCAATGCTGTCTTGATGTTTTTAAGCGCGCTCCGGTTGTTTTTCAGCCCCAATTCGGCATTCAGTCCATTGTCGCTTTTGTCCTGGGCATATTGCGCCATGATGATGCGGCTGAAGAGATTGAGCAGCGAACCCGTCACAGGCGCAGTGGGATTGCTCTTCGGATTCCGCTCGAAATAATTGATTATCTTTATCGCTCTCACATAGTCTTTCTCGGCTATGGCGTCGGCAAGTGCAAAA
The DNA here is from genome assembly GCA_905209725.1 of uncultured Muribaculaceae bacterium. Taxonomy (GTDB): domain Bacteria; phylum Bacteroidota; class Bacteroidia; order Bacteroidales; family Muribaculaceae; genus Lepagella. Next base: position 7,744 of record CAJLTZ010000029.1, on the reverse strand, counting down.
CTGTTATAATCCTTTGAAATACCGATGTTTTTCTCAATATCCTGCGCCGTGATTGTGCAGCCGTTGCCACCCTTTATCTGGATGAGTTTGCTAAGTTCGCCGAAGAGTTTGCTGAGCGGCAGCCCGATATATTCCGCAAGCAGATTCACACAGGATTCATCAATTGACACTTTCCGCGCATTGCAATAATCTTTGATTTGCGAGGGAAGCTGCCAGTCGCGGAGTTCGGGGCTGCTCATCACCACGCAGTCCGACTTTGCCGCAGCCTTTAGAAGTTTCGATGAGGCATTGAGTTCATCACCCTTGAAGGCTATCACAAGAGTGGAGGTAGTGCTCGGATGCAACACATAAGGGGCGAGCTTATCAAGCATGCTTTTGGCATCGCGTGCCGACTGCGCCTCCTTCAGAATCACAAGCTTGCGAGACGCCATCACAGGAAACTGCTGCGCGCAGGCTATCACGGTGTCCATATCGGCGTCGTTTCCATAAAAAACATTCAGATTGAAATCCCGGTCATCGGGTGCTATCACCTTATTCTCGAAATGTTCCATCACGAGGTCGATGAAATATGCCTCCTTTCCCATGAGAATATATACAGGTGATAAATTGCCCTTCTTTAAGTTTGTAATTATTTCGCGATAATTCGAAGTTGCCATATGGGATGCGTTTTCAACGGATACGGTGTGTGAATTTCGGTTTCATCATTGAGCGTGTCACTAATATTGCCACAAATGTAAGCAGCAGGCTTGCAAGGGCTATCCACGGAAAACCGCTTTCAGTCACGCCCGTACTCTCAGGAGAGAAGTCGGCAATTCCTCTCGCTGCCATCCAGGATGTCACCACCACGATGGAATTGTTAAGCGCATGGGCTGTGGCTGATACCCACAGCGAACCTGAATATAGGTAGAGGTAGCCGAAGAAGGCGCCTAATATGAGACGCGGGAAGAAACCGAAAAACTGGAAATGAATTGCGCTGAAGATGGCGGCAGTGATCCACACGGCCGCATGGCCATTCATTCCTCCTGCGGAAAGCGTGCGCTGAATGCCGGCGCGGAAGAAGCATTCCTCGCCAAATCCGGTGAGGAGTCCCACCACCAGCACACCCGAAATGAGTCCCCATATCGAGGAATCGGCAAGGATCACGTTTGTAATCTGCGCCGCATCGTTTTCCCATTGCCTCAGCACCTTCTCCATTTCCGCCATTGATGCGGGAAAATGAATCTCAGCGTTATAGAAGATAATCTGGTTGAGGGCCGGAGTGATGAGGATGAAGATGAGGAGCATCTCCCCTATCCATTTTCCGCTGCAGCGGTCGGCACCTAAATAGTGCCATGGGCGGTGGCTCGCCATTCTCGCGATGATATATGCGGGAAGGATGAATGCAAGGATGTTCTGCAGCGAGCTGCCTATGAGAAACTGCGTGCGTTGGCTGAGAGAGGTGAATGCAAGGGCTCCCTGCGCGCTCCCCGCAGCAAGCAGAAACACAAAGAAAAGAAACAACAGAATCAGAAGTCGCTTCCACATCCCCATCCCGGGACTATAGTCGATATTGGTGGTCTTCGCTTTCATGATTTGCAAATTTACAAAAAAATGTGAAATGTTTCTAAGTGCACATTGTCTAATAATGAAAAAATAGTTAACTTTGCAGTCTGATTGTGGGTAAAAACCCTGTAGAATTATCCCCAAAGCAAATAGACAGATACATAAGATGGGACTTTTTTCTTTGACACAAGAAATAGCGATGGACCTTGGCACAGCCAATTCCATCATCATACATAACGATAAAATCGTGGTAGACGAGCCGAGTGTGGTTGCAATTGAGAACAAGACCGACCGCATGATAGCCGTGGGCACAGTGGCGCATCAGATGGAGGGCAAGGAGTCTCCGGGCATCCGCACCATCCGTCCGCTCCGCGACGGAGTGATTGCCAACTTCAACGCCGCCGAGTTGATGATTCGTGGCCTTGTGAAGATGGTGAGTTCACGTCGCCGCTGGTTTTCCCCGTCGCTTCGCATGGTGGTCTGCATTCCTTCGGGCAGCACCGAGGTGGAGATTCGTGCCGTGCGCGACTCCAGCGAGCACGCCGGCGGCCGCGATGTATATATGATTTATGAGCCTATGGCAGCTGCTCTTGGCATCGGCCTCGATGTTGAAGCCCCTGAGGGCAACATGATTGTCGACATAGGCGGCGGCAGCACCGAAATCGCTGTTATCTCCCTCGGCGGCATCGTGAGCAACAAAAGCATCCGCATGGCCGGAAATGCCCTTACCGCCGACATTCAGGAGCATATGGGCCGCGTGCACAACCTCAAGGTGAGCACCCCCATGGCCGAGAGAATCAAGATTAATGTCGGCTCCGCGATTCCCGACCTCGAAAATCCGCCGGAGCCCTTCGTGGTGACCGGTCCCAACAAGATGACCTCCCTCCCGATGGAGGTGCCCGTAACCCACGAGGAGATCTCCCATTGCATCGACAAGAGCATCGTGAAGATGGAGGAGGCAATCCTTGCAGCCCTCGAACAGACTCCCCCGGAGCTCTATGCCGATATCGTGAAAAACGGTATCTACCTGGCCGGTGGCGGCGCCCTGCTCCGCGGCCTTGCCAAGCGCTTCACCGACAAGATGCGAATCGAATTCAAGGTGGCTGAGGATCCGTTGCACTCCGTTGCCAAAGGCACCGGCGTGGCCCTCAAGAACATCCACCGCTTCAATTTCCTTATCCGATAACAGCCTGCGGCTCCCGGCCGCTTCGCGCTGGCGCTGATGCAGAATGAGAAATCTTCTCAACTTCATCATTAGATACTCAAGATGGTTTGTCTTCACTCTATATGTGTTGCTGAGCCTTCTGCTGCTGGTGAGCAATAATGCCTACCAGCAGTCGGTGTATCTTACCTCGGCCAATGTGGTGACAGGCGGCGTTTATAGCGTGTGGCAGCAAGTGACCGGCTATTTCCATCTCCGCTCCATCAATGAGAGCCTTCAGACGCGTAACGCTGCCTTGCAGAATGAGGTGCTCAACCTCCAGCACGAGGTCACAGAATTGCGCGGTCTTCTTTCCGACACCCTCGGTATCGACTATAAGGGTCAGGACCGCTTCGATTATGTGCCTGCCGTAGTGATCAACAACGACACCCGCCATCCTCGCAACTATTTTACCATCAACCGTGGCCGTCTCGATGGCGTGCGTCCGGGAATGGGCGTGGCCGACCAAAGCGGCGTGGTGGGTATAGTAAATGTGGTCGACAACCATATGGCTCGCGTGATCTCGCTTCTCAATGAGACACAGCATTTCTCGGTGAAGATGAAGGACACCAATTATGTGGGATCACTCTCCTGGAAAGGGAAGGACCCCACGATAGCCTATGTGGAGGAGATGCCTCGCCACGCAATATATCAGCCGGGAGACACGGTGGTGACCAGCGGTTATTCCACCACTTTCCCCGAAGGCCTGCCCGTGGGTGTGATCCTCAATAGAGTGAAGGGCGACGATGACAGTTTTTTCACTTTCAAGGTGCGCCTCATCACCGACTTCAGGGCACTCAGCGCCGTGCGTGTGATCAAGGATATCTACAAGCAGCAGATCGACTCGCTGGCGAAATTCGATATAGTCACCGATAAATAAGGTAACAATCCCGGAGAAAACATCAGCATCGCAGCATAAAGCAAAGCCATGGAGAAAAGCGTAATTCCTGATATTGTCATTACAGTGTGCCTCATTCTGGCACAGGTGCTGATATGCAATCATATCATGCTTTTCGGAGTGGCGATGGCTTTCGTCTTCATCTATCCTATCATCCGCCTACCGCTTGACCTGAAAACTGACTGGCTGCTCACCTGGGCTTTCCTGTCGGGCCTGGTGGTGGATATCTTCAGCGACACCCCCGGCGTCAATTCGCTTTCCTGTGTGCTGCTGGCCATGATGAAGCGTCCGATGCTTTTCGCCTACATCCCCCGCGACGACCGCACCAAAAACATGACCCCGTCGCTGCATTCTCTCGGCATTGGAGTTTTCTCGAAATATCTTCTCAGCATGTCGGCTGTGTATTGCTTCATGGCCTTCACGATTGAATTCTTCAATTTCGCCGACATCCAGGAGATTGTGATAATGACGGCGGCAAGCGCCCTGCTTACCTTCCTCCTGATTTTAGGCATCGACAGCATCGTGTCGCGAAAATAATTTCGCCAGCATTTAAGATCAGTGACTTTTTTACAATCAGAGGCTTCACTTTAAGCTGTCCGCTTCCAATAAGCGGCATTGAAAAATAGTGAGAAAAGACTATACACTCGAAAAAAGAAAATATGTGATCGGCGGCTTTGTGACGCTCGTGGTGATGATTTACATCGCCCGCCTCTTTGCCTTGCAGGTAGCCGACACCAAATATAAGGAGAACGCCGACAGCAATGCCTTCCTGCGCCGCGTGATATATCCGGCGCGAGGCCTTGTCTACGACCGAGAGGGACGCCTTGTGGTGCTCAACAAACCGGCCTACGATGTAATGCTCATTCCTAAGGATGTGAAGGAGTTTGACACCGTCGCGCTTTGCGAAGCCCTTGGCATCTCCAAGGAGACTCTTCTTGAGCGATGGGCCGACATGAAGGATATTCGCAAGAATCCCGGCTATTCCGCATATACTCAGCAGAAACTCATCTCGCATCTCTCGCAGGAGGACTATGGCCGCCTTCAGGAGAAGCTTTACCTTTTCCCCGGCTTCTTTATCCAGAAGCGCACCGTTCGCGAATATGCCTATCCGGCCGGTGCGAATGTGCTCGGCAATATCCGCGAGGTATCGGCTGCCGACATTGAGAAGGATGGCTATTACCGCCGTGGCGACTACACGGGCGACCTTGGCATAGAGAAAAGTTATGAGCAGGCGCTCCGCGGCGTGAAGGGTGAGGAGATTCTTATGAAGGATGCTGTGGGCCGTATCAAGGGCCGCTATGAGAATGGCATCCACGATGTGGCTCCCGTGGCAGGTCACAATCTTACCCTTTCGCTTGATATGGAGCTCCAGCAATATGGCGAGCAACTTATGGCCAATAAGATTGGCGCCATCGTGGCCATCGAACCTAAAACGGGTGAGATTCTCTGTCTCGTGACATCTCCCAATTACGACCCATCGCTTCTTGTGGGACGCGAGCGTGGCAAGAACTACCGCGACCTCGTGAACAACCCTCAGAAACCGCTCTACGACCGTGCCCTGCAGGGCGCCTACCCTCCCGGCTCTACATTCAAGCCCACGCAGGGACTGATTTTCCTGCAGGAGGGTATCGTGAGCCTCTCCTCTGCCTATCCTTGCTATCGCGGATATGTCAATGGCCTTCGAGTCGGATGTCACCCCCACGGCTCCCCCATCGCCCTCAAACCTGCTCTCCAAACCTCCTGCAACGCCTATTTCTGCTGGGGATTCAAGAATATGATCGACAAGAAGGGCACAAAGCCTGCCGACCAGTTTGAGAAATGGAAAAATTATATGGTGCAGATGGGCTATGGCTATAAACTCGGCGTTGACCTCCCGGCCGAGAGCCGCGGCTTTATCCCTAACAGCGACTTCTACAGCAAGTCGTTCCGTGGAGCCAACTGGAGCGCCAATTCCGTCATATCCGTTTCCATTGGCCAGGGTGAGGTGCTCGCCACCCCTCTCCAGATTGCCAACCTCTGCGCCACCATCGCCAACCGTGGCTACTTCTACACGCCTCATGTGGTGAAGGCTATCGCCGACAGCGTGATCGACAAGAAATACCGCACGAAGCATGCTCCAAAAATCAGCCGCTCCCATTATGAGGCTGTGGCTGAAGGCATGAGGATGGCGGTGCTCGGAGGCACATGCCGCACTGCCAACATCCCCGGCATCGAGGTGGCCGGAAAGACCGGTACGGCACAGAATCCACATGGACGCGACCACTCCGCTTTCATCGGTTTCGCGCCCTACAACAATCCCAAGATTGCCGTGGCTGTCTATGTGGAGAATGCAGGCTACGGTGCTACATTCGGTGTCCCTATCGGAAGCCTTATCATAGAGAAATACCTCAAGGGTGAGATAAGTCCCGCCCGAAAAGGTATCGAGCAAAGAATGTTGAACTCTAATACAATTGTTTCAAGTGGAGTCAAGAAACACTGAATCGGGCGTGTCGGTGTTCAAAAGCATCGACTGGTTTACCATCCTGCTCTACATCATTTTGGTGTCGATGGGTGCGGTAAGTATCTATGCCGCCAGCTACGACTTCGACAACGCCAGCCTCTTCGACCTCAATGAGTTCTCCGGCAAGCAGTTCCTCTGGATAGGCCTCTCTCTGATTCTTGGCGCAGCTATCCTGATTGTGGACTATCGAATATACAAGACCTACGCATATCCTATATATATATGTGTGCTGGTGCTCCTGCTCGTCACAATTTTCATAGCGCCCGACATCAAGGGCTCCCGCTCTTGGCTATCTTTCGGTGCGGTGAGCCTCCAGCCGGCGGAGTTTGGCAAATTCGCAACGGCGCTGGCACTCGCCAAACTCTTCGATTCATATAATTTCTCCCTCAATGCAAAGATAAGCAATTATTTCCGCGCGCTCATCATCATCTTCCTTCCCATCATCCTCATCCTTATGCAGAAGGAAACCGGAAGTGCCCTCGTATACATCTCATTTATCTTTGTGCTCTATCGGGAGGGAATGAGCGGGCTTGTACTTTTCTCGGTGCTCTGCGCCATCACATTCTTTGTAGTGGCCGTGAAATTCGCCTCTCCACTGATTTTAGGCATTCCCGTGGGTGAGTTAACGGTGTACATAATCATCATGCTCATCTATGTGCTGATGCTCCTTTTCTATTGCCGCGATGCAATCATAGGCCGCAATGTGGCTCTTGGATTTGTAGGAACCGGAATAATAGTGTCGATTCTTGCCCTCTGCGGAGTTAATGTCAACGGCACTGCCTATTTCCTCTCCGTGCTGATTCTGGCAATGGGATATACGGCTGTGGCTATGTTCCGTCACCGCATCGGGAAATTCCTAATCACAATCGGATTCGCGGCGACATCGGTGCTGTTCCTCTTCTCGGTGAATTATGTGTTCGGCAATGTGCTTGAGCCTCATCAGCAGATGCGAATCAAGGTGGCTCTCGGCATCGAGGACAATCTGCAGGGTGCGGGATATAACGTGAACCAGTCGAAGATTGCCATCGGCTCAGGCGGCATCACGGGTAAAGGCTACCTCAACGGCACCCAGACCAAACTGAAATATGTGCCCGAGCAGCACACCGACTTCATCTTCTGCACCATCGGCGAGGAGGAGGGCTTCGTGGGCACCACCCTTGTGCTCATAATCTACCTCACGCTTATCCTGCGCCTTATCCACATCGCCGAGCGGCAACGTGGACCCTTCGAACGGGTCTATGCCTATTGCGTGCTCTCGATTCTCATTTTCCACCTTTGCATCAATGTGGGAATGGTGATAGGACTTTGTCCGGTGATTGGTATCCCTCTCCCATTCTTCAGTTATGGGGGCTCTTCTCTCTGGGGCTTCACTATCCTGCTTTTCATCCTTCTGCGTCTCGACGCCTCCCGCAAGGAGCGCATGGATTAGGATATAATCCCGATTCCACTCTTGCCATTCGAACTATTTTGGCACATTATTTGTATTTCCTTATAGCGGACATTAATAGATATGGATGCCATCAGATATCTTCCTGCCGGCATCACCTCTTAAGACCCCATCCCACAAAAAATGTTAACGCAGGGGTCGCAGATGTGCCTCATA
>CAJLTZ010000028.1 GCA_905209725.1 uncultured Muribaculaceae bacterium | reverse complement strand
GCATCAAAAATCGGTCGCCCCTGCATTAACATTTTTTATGGGATGGGGTCTTAATCGCTATGCGGATTGTCTGTAAGCCTGATTATTTTGTGAGAGGAGAATAGTCGCGGCTCAGGCGAAGCATCTGCTCTACATAATTCTCAGGATAGGAGATTGTTACGTCGATGATTTCGCCCTTGTCATTGGTGACGGGAGTGTAAACGGGGTTGATAAAACCGCGATAGGGAGGAATGTCGAGATGCGAGTAGCGGTCCTTCACCTCCTTGTGGAGTTTGGGGTCAACCTTCACGGCATATTTGCGGATAAGGGCATTGCCGCCGGCATAGTCGCCTTCGCTCTTGATGCGCTGGATCTCGCCGAGCAGAGTGCCGAAGAGTTTGCGGAGAGTCTCATAGTCGTTGATCTGCACATATGTCTTGCCACCCTTCTTCACGAGCTGCACCACATCCTTGCCGCCTTTGCCTTTCTTCTTGCCGTGCTCGAGAGCCCAGCGTGCGATAAGCTGACGGTTGCGCATATGAGCCTCCTCGATGTCATTGCCAAGCTCGATGCGGTTGAGCTGGGTCATCAGGCCATTGAGCATATATTTGTAGTATTCAGCCTTGTAAGCCTCGGGATTGTCGAGGATACCGAGTTCGAGAAGTTTCGGGTCAGCAAGGTAGTAGAGTGCGAAGAGGTCGGCGCGTGCCTCCTCGAGCGCACTGCCGTTCTCCTTCAGTGCGTCGCCGTCAACGCCGGGGAGAAGTTGGCCCGAAGCATGACCGAGACATTCGTGAAGGTCGGTGTGAAGCATGTCGGTGATATAGAGATAATCATCGAGAAGCTTCGAAGTGGGAGCGTCGATTACGAACTCCTCATTGAAGCCATTGCCATGAGAAGCCATATCGTAGGCTTCGGTGATATTCTCGATAGTAACCGATTTCGAACCGTGTGCGGCACGGATCCAGTTGGAGTTGGGAAGGTTGATGCCGATAGCCGTGGAGGGGAAGGCATCGCCTGCGAGCATGGCGGCATTGATCACCTTAGCCGAAACTCCCTTCACAAGGGGTTTCTTGAAACGCTTGTCCACAGGAGAGTTGTCCTCAAACCATTGAGCGTTGCTTGAGATGGTCTCGGTGCGGGCCGATGATTTGGCGTTCTTGAAATTCACGTAAGATTCCCAGGCGCCGGTCATGCCGAGCGGGTCGCCGTAACTCTCGATGAAGCCGTTCACGAAGTCAACGTCGCTCTTCGTGTCCTCGGCCCAGAGAATGGAGTATTCGTCGAAGAGGCGAAGGTCGCCGGTGATGTAATAGTCGATGAGTTTGGTGATGTATGCCTTTTGGGCATCATTCTCGGCCACACCTTTTGCCTTGTCGAGCCAGTAGATGATCTGGGCGATGGCCGGACCGTAGAGGCCGTTGAGACAATAGGCTTCTTCGCGGATCTTGCCGTCTTTGTCTTTCACCACCTTGGCGTTAAGGCCGTAGGAGATAGGGGTGGGGTCGTTGAGGTCCTTGATCTTGGCGTAATAGTCCTCCACCTCGGTCTGGGTCACTCCGTTGCCGTAGTAGTTGCCGGCTGATGTGGCCACCACATCCTGCGTGCCATCCTGGTTGACTCGTTTTGCCATTACTGTGGGGTCGAAGATTACGGGTGTGAGCACGGCCATCATCTCCTTTACAGTTTGGCCATCCTTGGTGGGAATCTTGTCGGCGGGAAGTTTGGCCACCTCAGCCTCGAAGAATGCCTGGCTGAAGCCGGGAATAAACTTGTCGGTGGAGTAGTGGTGATGGATGCCGTTGCCAAACCATACCTGCTTCAGATATTGTTCGAAGGCCTTGAAGTCGGCGGAATTGCGGTCGCCTTTATAGTTGGTGTAGATGTTTTCGAGGAGCTGGCGGATCTGAAGGTTGTAGCGTCCGTTCTGGTCCCAGATAATGTCGCGGCCCATCTGAGCGGCCTGGGTCAGATAATAGAGCATCGTTTTCTGCTGCAGACTCAGGCGGTCGAACTCGGGCACCTCATATTTGAGCACCTCGATGTCGGCGAAGCGGTCCACATGGTAGTTGAAGTTCTTGTCCACTGCGGCGTGTCCCTGCGCTGCGGCCAGGGTGCCGATAAGAAGTGCGGGCAGTAGCTGTTTCATGTTATTATGGTTTAAGATAATTATTCAATATTATTCCACATAAAGCACCAGCCCCTTGAGGTATTCCCCCTCGGGGTGGGAGATGTCGATGGGGTGGTCGGCGGGTTGGGAGAGTTGATAGAGGATTCTCACGCGGCGGCCGCTTTTGGCGGCTGCGGAGAACACTGCCAGACGGAACATCTCCCTGGTGATGGCCTGCGAACATGAGAAAGTGAAGAGCAGGCCTCCGCTCTTTATTTTCTCGAATGCCTTTGTATTTAGCTTACGGTAGCCAATGAGACCGTTCTTGATGGCTCCGCGATGCTTGGCGAAAGCCGGTGGGTCGAGCACAATCAGGTCGTATTTGTCGCGCTCCATCTCGGCGAGGAATTTGAAGGCATCCTCGTCGTAGGTGTGATGGCGGGTGTCGCCGGGGAAGTTGAGCTCTATGTTGGCATCTGTGAGAGCCACGGCCTTCGTGCTGCTGTCCACGCTGTCCACGCTCTTCGCTCCGCCTCGCATCGCGTACACGGAGAAGCCACCCGTGTAGCAGAACATGTTGAGCACGGTGCGTCCCTTCGAGAGAGTCTCGAGCAGGCGGCGGTTCTCGCGCTGGTCCACAAAGAAACCTGTTTTCTGTCCCTTCAGCCAGTCGATATTGAATTGCAGGCCGTTCTCGATGGCAATGTTGCCGTCGTAATTGCCCACGAGATATTCATTCTCGGGATCGAGGGCAGCCTTGTAAGGCAGGGTGGTGTCGCTCTTGTAATAGACATTGCGGATGCGGGCTTCGGGAAGGCTGATGAGGGCGTCGGCAATCTGATGGCGCGCGAAATGCATGCCGGGTGAATGAGCCTGTATCACAGCCGTGTCGCCGTAGATATCCACCACCAGTCCGGGCAGGAAGTCCCCCTCGCCGTGCACGAGGCGGAAGCAATTGTTGTCGCTGCGGATGAGCCCTAATGTATGGCGGAGGTGCATGGCATGCGAGAGCCGCTCGAAATAGAAATTCTCCGGCAGGGTGTCGACGCCGAATTCCAGCATCCTCACCATTATGCTGCCAATCTGATAGTGGCCCACTCCCAGCACATGGCCCGTGGAATCTGTGACACATACCAGATCACCCTCCTCAGGAGTGCCGTCGATATTGGCGATTGCTCCGGAAAACACCCAGGGATGGCGTCGCAACAGCGATTCCTCCTTTCCTTTCTTTAGCCTTACTGTATTCATCGTCGGTATATTGGGATGTATGTTTCTTGGTTATATTCTGAAGAGTAGGGCTCGCGGCCTACTTGAAGAGTCGCACGATATCCATACCGTTGGCATAAAGCAGCAGAAGGATGAGCAGCGACATGCCAACGAGCTGCGCGTATTCCATGAATTTCTCGCTCGGTTTGCGGCGGAAAATCACCTCATAGAGCAGGAACATCACATGGCCTCCATCGAGCGCCGGGATAGGCAGGATATTCATGAAAGCGAGAGCCACCGAGAGGAAGGCGGCAATGTTCCAGAAGGCGATCCAGTCCCATTTATCAGGGAAGATGCTTCCTATGGCGCCGAAACCGCCGATGCTCTGTGCGCCCTCCTTGGTGAATACCATCTTCATCGACTTGGCATAGGCGGTGAGTTTGTCGGTGCCCATCTCTATTCCGCGCGGTATCGACTCGAAGAGTCCGTAGCGCTTCTCCTTGAATTTATAGAACTCCGAGGGATCCACCACAAGCCCAATGCCCATCTTGGAACCGGAATTGAGGTGCACGCTTTTGGTGAGGGTGTCGAGTGCCTCGCCGTTGCGGCGAACGAGCGTGATGGCCACATTCTTGTCGTCATGTCCGGGGAGTGTGGCCATGAATGAGTCAAGGGTAGGGGTGGAGATGCTGTCTATGGCTATTATCTCGTCGCCCACCTCGATGCCGGCTTTTGCAGCCCCCTCGCCTGTAACCACCTGGCTGATGCGCGCCGGTATGCGGTAAGTCATGAAGGAGAAGGTGGCAGTGTCGCTTTTCGCCTCATTGTCGAGGGCGAATATGAATTTCTCGGGGATGCGGATGTTCACCTCCTTGCCGTCACGGAGCACCGTGACCACCTTGGCCTGTGTCATCTGCATCAGCGCCTCGCCCGGATGGTCAAGCGTTTTGCCGTCGGCCTTCAGGGGAATGTCACCATTGTGGAATCCTGCCTTTCGGGCCTCTCCCGAATAGGTCATGCCCATCTTTGCCTCGGTGAAAGGCACATATTTTTCACCGGTGGCATAGACAATGCCTGCATAAATAAGGATTGCGAGAAGAAAATTGAAGAGTACGCCGGCAATCATGATGAGCAGGCGCTGCCAGGCCGGTTTGGAGCGGAACTCCCATTTTTGAGCAGGCTTCTTCATCTGCTCTGTGTCCATCGACTCGTCGATCATGCCCGAAATCTTGCAGTAGCCGCCTAAGGGGAGCCAGCCGATGCCATATTCCGTATCGCCCCAGAAGGATGGTTTTTTTCTCTTCTTGTCGGATGGCTCAGAAGTTTTCTGCTCTGAAGTCTCTATTACCGGTTCGGCCACGATGGTCTCTTCTTCATTGTCGTCGCAGTTGCCAATCTTTTTCGTCTTGCCGAAGAATCCGAAATATTTTTTCGGTTTCCATTTGAAGATCTCGGTCCAGGGGTCGAAAAAGATGTAGAATTTCTCCACCCTGACGCCGAACATGCGGGCAAACAGGAAATGGCCGAATTCATGAATTATCACCAGAAATGCCAGTGCCAGAATAAGTTGCACGGCCTTTATGAGAAATGTATCCAAAGTAGTGTCAGTCTGTTAATGAATGTGTTGTGGTTTTATCCGGCGGCGATGTGAGGCGCCGGCACAATATATTCTGCAAATTTAGCAATAAAATCCCAATCCTCAATCGCCATATCAAATTTCAAAGTGATGCAGGAGCGACTCGGCGAGGGCTCGGGTGTCATGGTTGGAATCGATGAGGTCCTGAAGGGATACTTTGCTGATGAACTGTGCTTCGCTCATGGTGCGCTCCACAAGTCGGGGCATATCCGTAAACCTAATCCTGCCATGCAGAAAAGCATCCACTCCCACTTCGTTGGCGGCATTAAGGATGCAGGGCATATTGCCCCCGATTCTAATGGCATCGAAAGCATAACCGAGCAGCGGGAATTTCTGCATGTCGGGCGCCTCGAAGGTGAGCGTGCTGTATTCGCTGAGTTTGAGGGCCGGGCGTCCGGTGGCGAGTCGCTCGGGATGGCTCAGCGCATAGCGGATAGGGAGGTGCATGTCGGGCGTGCCGAGCTGCGCCTTGATGGCTCCGTCGTTGAATTCAACCATTGAATGCACAATCGACTGCGGGTGCACCACAATCTCAATCTTCTCCGGCGGACAGTCGAAAAGCCAGTGAGCCTCGATCATCTCGAAACCCTTATTCATCATTGAAGCGGAGTCGATGGTCACCTTGGCGCCCATTGTCCAGTTGGGATGACGCAGGGCGTCGGCCACGGTGACGTGCTCCAGCTGCTCGCGGGTGAATGTGCGGAACGGGCCGCCACTGGCTGTGAGGATAATCTTGCAGGCCTCGCGCACCGATTCCCCCTCGAGGCATTGATAAATGGCCGAATGCTCGCTGTCGACGGGCACAATCTCCGACCGGGAATCCTTCAGCATCCTCGTGATCACCTCTCCTGCCACCACTAGCGTCTCCTTATTGGCAAGCGCAATCTTCTTGCCGGCCTCAATGGCGCTTATGGTGGGAATAAGGCCGCTATAGCCCACAAGCGCGGTCACCACCGTGTCCACGCAGTCGATCCTGCAGGCCTGGGCGATGGCATCCTCTCCGCATTCCACATCCACGGGCAGGTCGCGCAGCGCTTCCTTAAGATAAGGGTAGCATGCGGCATCGTTGATCACCACCAGTTTCGGCAGATATTTCCGTGCCTGCTCGGCAAGCAGTTCCCAGTTGCGACCCGCCGTAAGCACAGTGGCCCGGAAGCGGCTCGGATATTCATCTATTATGTCGAGCGTCTGGGTGCCGATGCTTCCCGTCGACCCCAGAATAGCTATATTGTTTATGTCCTTTTTCATCATAAAAATTTTTATCACCCACACTTCCCATCCCTAATCCATAATACCTCTGACCTCAATCACCTTCCTCTCGGCGCCTCATAGGAGGATTCTTCAGGAGTGGAAGTAAGGGGAAGCCCCACATACTGATAGGGCACGAGCGGCAAGCCGTTATGCCACATCATCACTCCGATGCGACGATCTCCGTGGCGGTCGGGCGCCGGCGCGAGTGCAATCACCTGTCCGGAATTCAGAGCGTCGCCGCAAGCCACCAGCGGACTCCCCGTGCCGGTATAGGCCGACAGAAAGCCGCGGTCGTGCTGCACGATGAGGGTATATCCGCCGTCGATGGCGGAATGGTGCACGTCGACGGCAATGCCGTCGGCAATGCTTCTCACAGATTCCCCCTCGGGCATGATCACCTCGCCCACCTCGCTCTGCTTCGACTGCGCGGTGAAGATTCCATCGCTGCAAATGGGCGAGAAGGCCATGGCATCGGCAGCCAGCGGAGCCAGCACAGAGATGTTGAAGCGCTCGCGTTCCTCCATAAGCGACGTGAATCGGCTTTCGCGCTCGCCGGCAGGCAGCAATGAATCGGCCACAGCCGAGAGTGCATGCCCCGCGCTCTGGATGGAGTCGGAGGGAATGCGGTCGGTGTCGAGCACACGGAGATAATTATCGATGTAGCTTTTATTGGCCAGATAAGCCTCCTGCAGCGAATCGAGCCTCAGAAGGTTCTCCTCGGTGGCCACACGCTGGTTATTGTCCATATATCCGGGGAGCATCCCTCTCAGCGGAGTGAACATCACAAGAAGGCCTCCTATTATAATAAGGAGTATTATGGCGCAGAGAGAAGCCGCAACAATGCGCAGCGGGCTCACCTTCACCTCGGCAAGCGTGCGCAGATGCGACTCGTCTTCGATACTAATTTTATAAAGATGCGTCTTTTTCATGAGGAATTTATGGTCGGAAAATTCCGAAAATCCAACAACTTTACGCGAAATTACTAAAAAAATATGAGAATAAAATTTGCAATTTAAAATTAATTAGTAATTTTGCAGAATATTTCGGACTTACGGAAAGCCCGCAATTACAATTGTAAACGTGGGCTGAAGCATCCGAGAAGGTTGTAACGTGCTGAACGACAAGTGGTTTTAATAACTATTGAATGCTTGCGTGCAGCATATGAAGCCGAGATACCCATATTGCTTCATTCCGTATATGACCCGAGAATGTTAAAAATGCTAATGTTAAAATCCGAAAATTCGCGAACAAATTAAAAGATTTTAACGTTGAAAAGTAAAATTGAAAAAAATAAATAATTCTATTCTTAAAAAATTACAGTATGAAAGCTAAGAATCTTTACTACGTAATGGCCCTCTGCGCCGGCATGCTCGCCACGAGCAACGTAGCCTCCGCTCAGGACGTGTTTGTAGATGACGCAGTAACTGTTACAGAGTTTACATGCGACAACACCAACCACTACTTTTCAAATTGGCGTAACAACTGGTTTATTGAAGTTAGTGCCGGTGGCAATCAGACTCTCGTAGAGCGCGGTAATCTCGAAGACCCAATGAGACCTCTCGACGGCAAGAAGTGGACAGCCACATATTCAGTAGGCTTCGGTCGCTGGTTTAGCCCGTATCTGGGATTCCGTCTGAAGGCAGTTGGAGGATCGCTTCACTGGGACGCGCCCATGGCAGAAGCAGAGTCTTTTAATGGCGTAGGTATTAAGGGCTTCTCGCACAGCAAGCATGTAGGTTTGCATGCAGAACTCATGTGGGATATGTTCAACTCTTTCGCAGGCTATAACGCAAAACGCGTATTCTCCATCATCCCCTTCGTAGGTCTTGGTGGCGACTGCAACTGGGGCTTCTACAGCCACAGCAAGGACGACGCTGTTAAATACAAATTCAACGCCGGCACAAACGTTGTTCGTGAATACAGCTACAGCCCCAAGCGTGTTGTATGGACACTCCCCGTTTCCGCAGGCTTCCAGTTCCGTTTCCGTCTCTGCAAGTATGTAGACTTCTTCGCTGAGGCTCGCGCTACATTCTACGGCGACAACTGGAACAACAACGTTCGCGGTAACTCTGTTGACGCCCTCGTATCCGCTATGGGTGGTTTCAACTTCAACATCGGTGGCCGTCAGTTCGGCACATTCAACGAGTGCGCTTATGTATCTCAGATTGCTGCCCTCAACGGACAGGTTAACGACCTCCGCTCTCAGCTCCTCGCTTGCGGTGAGAAGGTTGCTTCCCTCGAGGCTCAGCTTCCCTGCCCCGAAGTGGTTGAGAAAGATTGTGTGAACGCTCCTCTTATGGCTACAGTTCGCTTCACCATCAACAGCTCCGCTATCCTCCCCACAGAAGAGGTTAACATCTACAACATGGCTGAATGGCTCAAGGCTAACCCCAAAGAGAACATCGCTATCGTAGGTTATGCTGACAAGAACACAGGTACAAGCGCTTACAACATGAAGCTCTCCGAGCGTCGTGCCAACGCAGTTGCCAAGGCTCTTACCGACAAGTACGGCATCGATCCCAGCCGCTACACCATCCGCTTCGACGGCTCTGATGTACAGCCCTACAGCACCAACGACTGGAACCGTATCGTTATCTTCACTCAGAAGTAAGAAACATTCTAAAAAATCATAAGAGCGAGGCTCCCATTCCGGGGGCCTCGCTTAGTTTTAGGAGCACTATGTTGCACCGCTTTACATATGTTGTAAAACATTACGAAATTCTTCAATTTTTTTATGGTAGTCTTGAATAATTTTAGTAAGTTTGCATCGAATTGATAGCGGAGCAGGGATAAATCCCAGGCTCGCAACCATCAAGACACAGAAAACGTTTAACATAGATACTTAAATCTAAACTGAACAACATGAACATTAATGAAATTCTGGCCAACCTTGAGGCCAAGCATCCCGGTGAGAAAGAATTCATCCAGGCTGTGAAGGAAGTGCTTCTCTCCGTAGAGGAGGTTTACAACCAGCACCCCGAATTCGAGAAAGCCCGCATCATCGAAAGAATGGTGGAGCCCGACCGCATCTTTACATTCCGTGTAAACTGGGTCGACGACAAGGGCGAGGTTCAGACCAACATCGGCTATCGCGTACAGTTCAACAACGCCATTGGCCCCTACAAGGGTGGTATCCGTTTCCACGCATCTGTCAACCTCTCGATTCTCAAATTCCTCGGCTTCGAGCAGACTTTCAAAAACGCACTCACCACTCTCCCGATGGGCGGTGGCAAAGGCGGTTCCGACTTCAGCCCGCGCGGCAAGAGCGACGCTGAGATCATGCGCTTCTGCCAGGCATTCATCCTCGAGCTCTGGCGCAACCTCGGTCCCGACCGTGACGTTCCCGCTGGTGACATCGGCGTTGGTGGCCGCGAAGTAGGTTACATGTACGGCATGTACAAGAAACTCGCTCGTGAGAACACAGGTACATTCACAGGTAAGGGATTCTCCTTCGGCGGCAGCCGTATCCGTCCCGAGGCTACCGGTTTCGGTGCTCTCTACTTTGTGAACAGCATGCTCAAAGACCTCAAGACCGACATCAAGGGCAAGACTATCGCTATCTCCGGCTTCGGTAACGTGGCTTGGGGTGCCGCTACTAAGGCAACTGAACTCGGTGGTAAGGTCGTTACAATCTCCGGCCCCGACGGTTACATCTACGATCCCGCCGGCCTCGACGCTGAGAAGATCGCTTACATGCTCGAACTCCGTGCTTCCGGCAACGATATCGTAGCTCCTTATGCCGACAAATTCGCCGGCTCTCAGTTCTTCGCAGGCAAGAAGCCTTGGGAGCAGAAGGTAGACATCGCTCTTCCTTGCGCTACTCAGAACGAGCTCAACGAGAAGGACGCCAAGATGCTTATCGACAACAATGTCCTCATGGTTGCCGAGGTTTCCAACATGGGTTGTACCGCTGAGGCTATCGACACATTCATCGCCAACAAGACTCCCTATGCCCCCGGTAAGGCTGTCAACGCAGGTGGTGTTGCCGTTTCCGGTCTCGAGATGACTCAGGACGCTGAGCACCTCCAGTGGAGCGCTGAGAAAGTGGACGAAAAACTCCACGAGATCATGTCGGATATCCACGAGAACTGCGTGAAGTATGGCACACAGGCTGATGGCTACATCAACTACATGAGGGGTGCCAATATCGCCGGCTTCCTCAAAGTGGCTGACGCTATGCTCGCACAGGGCATCATCTAATCGGATTCCACAAATCCAAATAAAAAAATGGAGCGGCTTTTCAGTCGCTCCATTTACATTTATATTTACTTGCGCAAGCGCAGCATAGTCCAGATCACTGTGATCAGGGTCACTCCGGTGTCGGCGAATACTGCCGCCCAGAGGGTGGCGATGCCAAACGCGCCAAGCACCATCACTGCCAATTTCACACTTAAGGCGAACGAAACATTCTCCGTTACCACGCTTCTTACCTTTCTGGCAAGCCTGATGGCCACGGGCAGTTTCGTAAGTTGGTCGCCGGAAATCACCACATCGGCGCTCTCCATCGCCACATCGGTGCCATTTGTGCCCATGGCCACGCCCACATCGGAAGCTGCAATGGCCGGTGCATCGTTGATGCCGTCGCCCACAAAGGCCACCTTGTGGCCATTACCCTTCAGCGCGTCAATCTCCTTCAGTTTGTCGGCGGGGAGCAGGTTGGCTCTTGCGCTGTCGGCGTCTATTTCGCGGCGCACACGCTCCACAGCCTCCTGACGGTCGCCCGAAAGAATCTCCACCTTTTTCACTCCAAGCTTATGCAACTGTGCAATGGCCCGGGCAGCCTCAGGTTTCACCGTGTCGAGCAGATAAATCGACCCAATATATTTCCTGTCCACAGCCACGCATATCTCGCTGCCATCGGCATGGCGCTCGGGCAATGCAATCCCCTTGTCGCGCATCAGATGCTCCGAACCTGCAATAGCCTCCTTGCCATCTTCGGCGAGAATGCCTGTGATTCCATGAGGAACAGTCTTCACTCCCTTTACATCCTCTGCCTTTATCCCGCGCTTCTTTGCGCCTGCAATGATAGCCTTGGCAAGGGGATGGGAAGACTCTGCGTCAAGTCCTGCGGCCACAGAGAGGAGCGTATCCGCATCCACTCCATCGGCAGGAGCGATACCGCTGATATGAAATTCGCCTGTGGTGAGTGTGCCTGTCTTGTCGAAAACCACCGTGTCCACACTCCGCAGTGCATCCACATATTTGGAGCCCTTGAAGAGCAGGCCGCGGCGTGAAGCGTTGCCTAAAGAGGCAAAATAACTCAATGGGATGCTCATCACAAGCGCACAGGGACAACTGCACACAAGGAACACCAGTGAGCGCTTGAACCATACGTACCATTCAAAAGCGTGGCCTTGCGCGGCGCTCACAATCCAGGGAATGAAAAATACCAGCACCGCCGCAATGAACACGATAGGCGTGTACCAGCGGGTGATGCGCCGGAGCATATTCTCTGTGGGCGACTTGCTGCTTTGCGCATCCTCGATCATCTTCATGATGCGCGTCATTGAGGAGTCGGAAAATTCGCGCACACTCTCTAAGGTCACTGCGCGGTCCACCGGAATCATGCCCGACACCACCTCTTCGCCCGGCTTATAGGCGCGGGGCACCGACTCGCCCGTAATCGACGATGTGTCAAACTCCATCGGTTCATTGCCAAGGAGTTTGCCGTCTACAGGCACGCGTTCGCCCGGCAGCACGCTGATAATGGCGCCCGGATGCACGTCCTGAGGCTTCATGGTCCGCTTCTCGCCGTTGATTATCACGGTGGCCTCATTGGGGAGTTTGCCGAGCAGGGCGCGTATGCGGCGCTTCACATCGGCGCCGGCCGTATCCTCAAGTTTTTCGCCGAAGGAATAGAAAAGGAGCACAGCCACGCCCTCGGGGAATTCCCCGATTATGAAGGCGCCTATGGTGGCGGCCACCATCAGTGTGAACTCATTCATCACGCTTCCCCGGCGCCACGACTTCACCATCTCAACCACCACCGGCCAACCCACCGGCAGCAGGATAAGCAGGAAGATTACGGCCCCAATCCAGTTGTAATCCTTAGTGGGTGAAGGGATAATGTTGAAATGCTGAAGGATGATGGCGGCGAGTAGAAGCACGCCGCAGATAATTTCCCTGCAGTAGGTCGACCACCAGGAACCATGCGTTTCCTCATGGTGATGGTGGCAATGTCCGTGTTCGCGATGATTCCCCTCGTGGGAATGCTCATGGATAGTGTTATGTTTGCTCATTGCATCAAATTTTATTCTGATGCAAAGTTAGCCCGAAACTTTTGCGACTCAATCGCAATCATCAATCGGTTAGAACTCTCTTTCGGCGAGGGTGAGGATCTCTGCGGGGTCCGACACGATGTGGTCGGCAAAGGCGGTGCGGAGTTCCGACACCGGGCGGAAACCCCAGGTCACTCCGGCTGATTCCACGCAGGCACGGCGCGCTGTCTCCATATCCACAGCCGAGTCGCCCACATAAAGCACATCCTTCTTCGGAGTAGGGCAGATGCTCAGCGCCTCGAACACTATCGAGGGATCCGGCTTCTTCGGCCGTGTGGGCACCTCGCCGAGGATGGCGGCAAACTCTATGTCGCCGAAATAGTGGGCGATAATCTTGTCCACAGCCTTCTGATATTTGTTGGAAGTCACGGCCACGCGGATTCCCTGGTCGCGAAGCGTGCGCAGCAGCTCCGGAATGCCGGGATAAGGCTGCGTGAGGTCGGTGCAATGTTCATCGTAATATTCCCGGAAATGGCGCAGAAGCTCATCGATGGTTTCGGGAGTGGCGTCAGGTTCGGCACGTTCCATCAGTTTGCGCACGCCATTGCCCACCATATAATTATATGCCGAAAGGGGGTGTGGCGAGAACCCCATGCTTTTCAGCGCGTGGTTGCAGGCATTGCCCAGGTCGGCAATCGTGTTGAGAAGAGTGCCGTCGAGATCGAATATCACAAGTTGTTTCATATCTTTGGAATCTTAATTTTAAAACATTGAAAAGAGAGGGTCGGTTCAGGAATCTCATGGAGTGAAATCTCTCTTAGAACGGATAGCCGATGGAGAAATGCAGCGAGCGGTCGCGTCCCCATCGGGGATGGATAAGGGGCCAGGGCTCCTCGTTGATTGCCGGATTGTGGGCCTTCATGCCGAGGTCGAGGCGTATGAGGAAATAATTGAAATCGAGACGCAGACCTACGCCATAGGCCGCCGCCAATTCCTTATAGAAATTCTTGAAGCGGAATGCGCCGTAAGGCTGTGAGGGATAATCGCGGATGGTCCAGATATTGCCCATGTCTATGAAAAGGCCTGCCTCCACCACCCAGAAGAGTTTCACGCGGTATTCCAAGCTGAGGTTGAGGCGGATGTCGCCGCACTGCTTCATGAAGTCGCTCACACTGTTGGCACCGGGATATCTGCCCGGACCGAGCGTGCGCACATCCCAGCCGCGCACCCCGTTGGCACCACCGCCATAGAAACGTTTCTCGAAGGGCATCACGCTCGAATTTCCGTAGGGCACGCCCACGCCGATGCCCGCATAGCAGGCAAGCGCATTGCGGCGGCTGAAACTGTGCAGATAACTGAAGTCGCCGTCCACCCGCACATATTGTGAATAGTGGATGCCGAAAATGCGGTAGGGATTCTCGTGGAAATTGCTGCGATGGTTGATGATGCTGTTAAGCGCAAAGAGGAGGTTGCCGGCAATCTCCGCATTGGCGCGTACCGTGATTACATCCTTCTGGCGCGGACGCCATGCCGCGGCCGCCCGCTTGTTGGTGTAATAGAAATTAAAACCGGCCCGCATTATGAAGTGGTCCTCATAGCTGTAGCGCAGCAGCGGGTTGTCGGGGGCTATCTGGTCGATGAAGTCGTTGGTGCTCTGTGGGAGATACACATAGTTGATGTCGATGGGGGTGAGCGTGTATCTGTGGCGCTGGTTTCGCTCGGTCCATTTGTAGCTCCAGCCGGCCGTGGAGATGATGCGCGTGTATTCGGGTCGCTCCTGATAATTGAGCGAGATGTGGAATTCTGTTTCGGCCTTTATCTTCCGCTTGAAATTCTCGCGGAGCAGTGGCGCCTTGAATTTCGGGAATGTTACGGAGGTTTCCACACCGTATTCCATGAAGCGGTTGTGGATGAAGCCCTCCAGGTTGCCGGTGAGCGACTGGTAACTTCCCCTCACCTTCAGTGCGAGCGTTTCGGCGCCGTGGCCCACATTGCGGTGGGTATAGTTCACAGAGGCAGCCACGCCGAAGTCACCTTCGGAGTTGGTGCCTTCGAGTTCGAGGGCTATTGATTGCGAGCGGCCGGGAGTGAGCAGTATGTAGGCGTCGAGGAGATGGGTGTCGCCCAGCGTGGCCACGGGGTAGAACTTCACGTTGGTGAAATTAAGGATGGGGAGGCGGCCGAAGGCGGAATAGGTGTTGTCCACATCGCGCTGGCTGAAAGCGTGGCCGGCGCGGATGTAGCAAGCGTCATATAGCACGCTGGGGCGTAGGTAGTGTTTAGCGCCGTAGAGCACGGTGATGTCCTTGTATCTCACTGTGTCATGGGCCTGGTATTCGCGTGGGTCGGGGTCGGTGGCCGCCTCATAACTTGGAATCACGAATATGTCGCGGATCATGTAGCGGGCGTGGGTGTCGAAGCGTGTCTGGCCTTCGGGCACGGCCAAGGGAGGGTTTACGCGCATGGTAAGAGCCACATCGCGGCTCCCCTCGGTGGTGTCGGCGTTGAAGGTGATGTATTCCTTGCTGAATCCCCAATAGCCGTGATTGCGCAGGCGGGTGGCGATGCGTTCGCGCTCGAGGTCGAGCACGCTGCGATCGAGGCGCTGGCCGGGGTGGACTAGGAAACGCGCCGAGTCGCGCATTATCACTTCGCGTATGGAGTCGGCATAGAAGGAATAGTCCACGCTGCGGATTATGTGGGGAAGGCCGGCGTCGAGGTTATAGCGCAGGTGCATTTTCTTCTTGGCGCTGTCGGCCTTCTCCTCCACTTTGACTTTGGCTGAGAGATAGCCGGCATTGTTCATCGCCTTGCGTAGTTGGCGGGCGTCAGCCTCCATGGCGTCGCGGTCGTAGATCACAGGAGCCTCGCCGAGTTTGCGCATCCACTTGTTCCACCACTTGGTGCTGTCCTTGCCGCTCATGTTGTAGAAACCGAGGCGCAGTTTGGCCACATGGAAAATGCGGTTGTTGGGGCGTTGGCGCACATAGTTGAGCATCTCCTGGGCGTGGAAAGTATCGGTGGAATCGTTGATGGAGATCTTCACGTCGTCGAGCAGCAGCTGACCCTCGGGCACATGTCGCGTGCTCGAGCACCCGGCCGCCACCGCCGCCAGCGCCACCATCAGCCCTATCAGCCACTCACACCTCATCGCAATCAATCATCAATCATCAGTCCGAAAGAATCCTCAATCAGCGCTCGCGCCCAAAGTTTGGGTCGATCTTTACTTTGAGGCAGACGGCGAAGGTGGCTACGCAGCAGGCCATCACCCACCAGAAGAAATTCACATAGCCCTGCGGGCCGTCGGCGCCGAAGAGATGCATCTGCTCGAAATAGTCGTGGATCCAACCCGCTGCCATCCCCGGCAGCATCATCCCTAATGCCATGAATGCCGTGCAGAACGCATAGTGCGACGTCTGACTCTCGCCGCGGCTGAAATATATCAGATAGAGCATGAACGCCGTGAAACCGAACCCATATCCAAACTGCTCCATGCCTATCGCCGTGCATATCAGCGGGAAATTCGCGGGCAACGTCATCGCCAGCCAGCAGTAAAACACGCAGGGAAGCGTCAGACTCAGTGCCATCGGCCAGAGCCATCTCTTCAGTCCTCCCCGCGAGATCGCTATACCACCCAATATACCCCCCACAAGCAACGCCACCACTCCCACGGTGCCGTTGGCAAAGCCCACCTGCGCCGTGGAGAGGCCTAATCCTCCCTCCGCGTGAGGAGCCTTAAGAAACGGCACCACAAGTTTCACGCACATCGCCTCCGGCAACCGGTAAAGCAGCATGAACGCCAGCGCGCTCCAGATATGTGGTTTCTTGAAAAATGTCACGAAGGTCATCGCAAAATCCCGCAGGATGGTGCGTGCCGTCACCCCCGGCGTGGGATGGTCCGCCTCCGGACTCGGCATCCCCCATGTGTGATAAACCATCACCACTAAGAAGAACACCGACAGAATCAGGAACACAATGCTCCATGCCGTGGAAATTGTGGCGCACGTCTTCTCAAGCCATCCCGCCAGCATCACCAGTCCCCCTTGTCCAATCACGCTCGCGATGCGATAGAAAGTGGAGCGCACGCCCACGAAAGCCGCCTGGTCATGCTCCGTCAGTGCCAGCATATAGAAGCCGTCGGCCGCGATGTCGTGGGTCGCCGAAAAGAAACCCATCAGCCAGAAACAAGCCAATGTGGCGGCGAAAAAGAAACTCGTGCCAAGGAAAAACGCCACTCCCGCCATCGTCACGGCGATGAGCAGCTGCATGGCAAGCACCCACCAGCGCTTCGTCTTGAAAAGGTCAACAAAGGGACTCCAGAAAGGCTTAATCACCCAGGGCAGGTAGAGCCAGCCGGTGAAAAAGGCCATCTCGGCGAGTCCTACGCCTAAATTGGTATACATCAGCACGGTAAGCGTGTTGACGGCGAAATAGGGGAGTCCCTCCGCCACATATAGTGTCGGGATCCACGCCCAGGGGCTGCGGCGCTTTCTATGCGTTCTCATCTTCGTCAGGTTTGGGTTGCTGAGGAATGAGGAAGGGTTCGGTTAGAGGTTCCGAGGACACCTCCTCATAGATGCGGGCGGCGGTGTCGGCATCGATGCTATCGAAATCCTCGCGACGCGGCAGAATCATGATTCCCGCCATGTCGATTGCACCCGGGCTCACGGTCATCCCCGAGCCCGGTTCGGTGGAATAGCACTCCGGCCTGTGTTTGCCACGAGGCACTATCAAGGCCCGGAGCAATCCGTCGTCACCCATCCAGAAGAAAGCGTTCACAAGACCTTTGTCCCCCATATGAGTCTTCTTGTCGATGCCGCATATGTCGGGGATGTGGGCCAGAGTGTGCATACCCTCGAGGTCGGGGGTAATCACGGCGCTCACGAAATAGAAGGGCAGTTTCCTGCCCGACTCCGCCTCCATCTCGCGGCTTGTCATGAAGCCCGGATGCGACGAAGGATGGAGCTCCTCGGCGATTCGCAGCAACGGCAGTTCCTGTTTGAGCACGGCCTGCACGTGGGCGTGGTCGGGAGCCGAAGCACCGGCCCGGGCACCGTTGAAGAAGATAGCCAGCGAAGGCATCGCCTCAGCCATCGCAGCCATTTCGATCGGAATTTCATCCTGCGGACGGTGGCGCTCCGACACGATGGTGAAATGCACCGGGAAGATCGGGTAGGGGTTCACGAGCAGTTCCCAGCCTTCCATCAATTTTATGGGCACCTGCTCTTTGGGGCGGTTGGCGGCGCAGAGGAAGCAGGCGCGGGAGGCCACCGTGGCGGCATCCACCTTTGCCCCTGTCGACTTGATGCGACCCGGGTTCCATTGTGCCGCAAACGTTACGTCGCCAATCTGCAGGCGCTTGCGCTCCGTTTCGTGGAGGCGCAGGTAATTCTCCTTCGCCTCGGGCCATGCGGCAAGTTGCTTCTCGATTATGCTGTTAATTCTCTCGGTGTCAAAAGTCTCCATATGTCAGGCTTATCTGTCAGGCTATCTATCAGGTTGGGTTAGATTTCGTTTTCCTCCTCGTCGTCATCCTCATCATCGTCATCGTCGTCGGTGTCGGTGCCGAGAATCTGGCCGAGCATTGACGCCGGGAAGCGACCCATCAGGTGCCAGCCTCCGTTCTCCCCCTGCTGCTCATGGTTTTGCTTCACGCGGGCCAGGAGTTCGATGCTGCGGAGACAGTCCTTATAGTCGTTGTTCTCGTTGATTTTCTGGATGGATAGTCCGGCGTCGGAATTTCCCTCCCAACGGCGGCAGAGATAGAGCGAATCATAGATGCGGCCTATGGAATAGTCGCGGGAGATGCGGAGCGCCATGGCATAGTCCTCGCCATAGCTCACGTTGGGGAAAAGAATCTTTCGCGCCACAGGGGTGAAGAAAGCCCTCGGCGCACCGAATCCATTGATGCGTAACGCATTGTTCGGCCCGTTCTGGTCGGTCCATTCGCGGTGGTCGATAAGACCCGGGGGCAGTGGGTTGCCCTGCATGTCGATGAGTTCGTAACTGCCCACCACCATCGCGTGGTTACCTTCGCGGAATTTGGCCACGATGCGTGCCACCGTGTTGTCCGACTTATAGATATCGTCGGAATCGAGCTGGATGGCGAAGCGGCCGCAGTGCTCCGAGAGGAGCGCGCGGTTCCAGCACCCTCCAATCATCAGAAACTCACACTCCTCAACATCAATCACATGCAGGCGCGGATCGGAGATGGAATGCAGGATTTCGCGGGTGCCGTCGGTCGATGCATTATCCACAACAATCACATTCATCGGGAAATCAGTGCGTTGCGAGAGCGCCGACTCCACAGCGTCGCGGATAGTGCGTGCGCGGTTGCGCACCGGTATGATCACGCTTGCCTCCACGGGGAAGGTTTCCTCGTCGTAGTTCACCTGCTCGCGCTCGCGGCTCACGAGGCCGCCAATCTGCGAGAGATACTCCGTGAGGGCGCTCTCCATCTCGAGCTGATAGGCGCGCTGGCGCGGGTTAACATAGTCGTGCTGGCGGCTGCCGCTGTCGCGCGTGTCGGGTTCGGAGGCTGTGTAGAGGTATTCCTGGATCATCGCCACGGTGTGGAAATGGAGCAGATGGAGGCGGAGGGCATACCAGCCGCCGTCGAGCATCGCCGACTCGTCGTCACCGAAGTCCTCCGTGGCGCCGAGCACGTCGGCGGCGTTGAGGAGCACCAGCGGACCGAAGTCGAAGTCATCGCGCAGCGAACCTGTCTGGTAATCATTCACCGGGTGGAGGCGGATGCTGCCGTCGGGCAGGCGGTCGCGGAAAAAGCAGTAGGTGAGAGTGGCGTCAATCTCTGAGGCCACGTCGGTGAGCCGCTTCACGCAATGCGCGTCGAGCTCTATCTTTTTGTCTACGAGCTGCACGAGCACAAACTGTTCCAGCGGACTGTGGAAGATATGCTCGCGAAGCGCGTTGACGGTGGTGAATCTGTATATTTCCATTTCTTTTTAGTGCAGTCGCCAAGCGACCGAAACTTATTCCTTATTCCTTAATACTTATTACTTGTTAGTTGTTACCGCCTTGAACATCGTGTTGAAGATGCGGGCGCGCTCCTTGGCGTCGGTGATGCTCTCGAGCGGGATTGTGAGCAGAGCCACCTGGCCCTTCGATTTGCCGCGGTTGTTGATGATTCCCACGGTCTTTGTGCCGTCGGCCATTGTGGCGAGCGTGGTGGTGTGGGCATTCTCGGCGGCCGTCAGCACGTCGGGCGATTCCACTATATAGTTTTTCTCGTTGAGCGTGTTGGAGTAGTCGTAGCTCTGGCCGCGGTTGTCGCGGAATGTGCCTCGGCGGGTCATGTCGCTCTCTGCGCCCGACACTCCGAGCACCTGCTCGGCGAAGTCGCGGTCACCGTTCTGCGAGCGCATGCCGGTGAGGTCGCTGGCGGCATACTGGCCGGTGATAATCAGGTCGCCCCCCTTGTCGCTGTAGCGGCGCAAGGCCTTGCGCAGCGGTTCGGGGAAGGCGCGGTATTCCACGCCACGTTTGCCGGTGCCCACCACTGTGGAGCGCTGTTTGCCGAGGATAAGGTCCACCACGGGATAGTCCGAGAGTTTCACGTCGCCCTTCTCCACGGCCGAAGCCGATGCCGACACAAACCCCTTGCCCATGGCAACGGCAGCGGCGCCGTGCACGGCCGGATAGTCGAATGTGTTGCCGGCAATCACTGTGGTGGCGTAGTTCTGGCCACTGCGTCCGAACGACTCGCCGGCCGAGCGGCGGAACTCCGTCTGATAGCCCGTGAAGGAGATATCCTTGATGTAGGGCACGCCGAAGTCGGCCTCGGCGTCGAAACCTGCCTCACCGCCTGCGGAGAAGTTGCCCGGGCCGCTGATGCGTGTGAAGCCGTTCACGATAAGGATCGGTTTGCTGCCGTCGGGAGCCTCGCGCAGCGCCAGGGTCTCCGAGGGGAAGGCGGTGCCTCCCGCGTTGGCCGCGATTATCTGAAAACTGTGTATTTCGTCGTCGGTAACGTTGATGTCGAAATGGGTGCCCTTCGTCTCACCAATCTTGTGGAAACCGAGGTCATCCCCGGTGCGTTCCATGATGATATATTTCGAGGGCATTGCTGTTGGCTCGAGCGGGTCGGGGGTCGGTGCCCACGAGAGCTGGTAATGGTCCTTGCGGGTGCGCTTGATGCTGAAATTGTTCACAGGCAGGGGCTGAATCACGAGTTCACGGCCCTTGCGCTCCGCCATGAAGCGTGCGAGACCCTTGTAGATGGCGCGGCCCACTGTGAAGCGGAAGCCCGGGTCGAGGCCATATTTCATGTCGGCGAAGTTCTGGTGGCTCATCAGTTCGATAAGGGTGGTGGGCACCTCAGGCACGCGCGCCTCCACATAACTCTTGTCCCACATGGAGCGGCGCTTCCAGTTGGGCTCATATTCCTGGCGCACGTCGCGATGGATCTGCTGCATGATGATGTCGGTGAGCATTCGCGAGTTGATGCGGGCGGTGCCGTCCTGATAGGAGCCTCCGTTCTGGGTGAAATATATTCCGAGCGTGCCCACATAGCTGTCGTCGCTGCGCTTGCCGGCATCGGAATGCAGGGCGAAGGCGGCGTCAACAGGGATGTTGAGGCCCTCGCGGTCGGGGAGCACACGCGAACCGCCTGCAAGATAATTCACCCAGTGGCCGCGGCTGGTGTAGTCGTCCTTATAGTCGTTGGTGCCGTGATAGGGGGAATAGACATACTCCGGAAAACCGGCCCAGTGGAGCCAGTAGCGGGCGCCCTCGAGGAATCTGGGATAGCCCGACGTGCGGAATGTGGGTGCCGGGCCGCGCTTCTCCGGCGCTTTCTCGGCCTCCTTTTTGTCGGCGCCCTCCTCGATATCCACAGAATCAGTAATATCATCGGATTGTTCGGCTACCGCCTCGCCGCCGTCAGGTGAGTTTCCCTCGCCTGCGTCATTTCCGTTATCGCCGGTGTCGTCGCCCTCATCCTCCTCATCCTCGGCCGCTTCGTCGTCGGCCTCCTCATCGTCCACGGGGGTGGAGGGGTCGTAATATACATCACTGCGGCGGTTGCTGCGGGCGATGTTACCCATGCCGCCGCCAATCTTCACCGCATCGGCAGTCACCACAGTGCCGGCGGCCCCGGAGGTGAGGTTGGTCAGCGTCACCACCGGTTCCTCGTCGCTATATCCGGCCTCGAGCGGGAATGTGCCGAGATAAATCCATGTGCCGCCGCCCATCTTCTGGTTGACGGTGAATTCCTTCGAACCTCCGGAATAGTTCACCGTGTAGTGGGCATCGGAAGTGGAATTGGGAAGGGTCTTGTAGCTCACATATACTGCGTATTCGCCCGGGGCGGGGATGTCGGCATACCATGCGGCCACCGACGGCTTGCCTCCCTTCTGGGTCGCTGTCTGTCGGTAGGTGCCGTTCTCGAAGGGATTCTCCGTGTCGCGGAAGTCGGGGAGGTCGTAAATGAAACCCTCGAACTCACCTGTCTCCCAAGGTGTCTGGCCGGTCTGCTCCTTGTAGTAGGGCTGGGAGAAGATCTGTCCCTCGTCGTTGGTGTCGTTGTCCACAATCACCTCGTTGCGGTTGGTGTCCCTCTCGCGGGGGAGCATCACATATGCGCCGGCGTTCTCGAGCATCGGCGTCACGAAAGGCAGGATATAGCCCATCGTGTAGGTATCCTCCACGGTCTGGAAGAGCAGCGGGCGCTGCCACATCCAGGCGCCGGAGCCTGGTTTGAAGTAGCGGCCGTGCGAACTCCAGAGGGCGATGATGTCATTCTCCATACCCTTTGTGGCCACCGTCATCGGGTGCACCTCCTTCACGAAATTCGGATTCTTGCGGAATTGCTCCGGCAGACGGTCCACCTTCGTGATGTAATAGTTGAGGCTCTTGTTGCCCACGTTGAGGTTCACGCGGTAGCCCTTCAGCGAGTCGGGGAGGGCCTTGCCCACCTCGCGCTCGATGGAGGTGATTAGTTCGCGGGTCACCGGCAGGTAGGTGAAATTCTCATTCAGCGACACATTCGCCGAGCGGCCATACTTATTGGGTTTCACGCTGTTGACGCGCAGGCCGCCGGGGTTGAGGTTGGCCGGCACCCAGTCGAGGAGCGCCTTGTTGATGGCCAGCGTCAGCGAGTCGTTCTGTGGCTGCTCCTTCGGGGGAGCCTTGTAGACAGAGCGGGCCACATTGCCGCGTTTGCCGCGTGAATATCTCTTCTTCGAACTCCTCTTCGACTTCGACGAGTGGCGGTTTTTCTTCTTCGAGCTGCTGCGTTTCTTCTTGCTGCTGCTCTTGCTGCCGCTACGTTTCTTCGAGTTTTTCGACGAACTTCTCTTCTTGCTGCTACTGCGCTTCTTCGCTGAGGAAGAGGAGGAAGAGGATGCGGAAGCCTCGGTGGCCGAGGGGGCTAAGGCCTCTGTGGGGGCGCGCAGTTCCGCCGCCTCCGCAGGGAGCGGGAGCGACGCCGGAATCAGGCTCGACGCAAAGATGGCAGTGGAGAGAAATATATACTTATACTTGCTGAAATTCATAGAGAATAAATTTGGAAAGCGCCCGAAATCGAAGGGCAAACGCCGCAACGGAGTCCAAAGCGCAGAAATGCGGTATTAACCGACAAAATTAATAAAAAAAAGCGGCCCGGCAAAGAGGGAACCCTCCGCCGAGCCGATACAGTAGAACTATTTTTTAGACAGGAGAACAGTAGAACTATTTTGGACAGGATAACAGTAGAACTATTTTTTAGACAGGAGAACAGTAGAACTATTTTTTGGACAGGAGAACAGTAGAACTATTTTGGACAGGAGAACAGTAGAACTATTTTGGACAGGAGAACAGTAGAACTATTTTGGACAGGATAACAGTAGCAACCTCCTGTTTCTCCTGTTCTCCTGTCCAAAAAAATAGCAACCTCCTGTTCTCCTGTTCTCCTGTCCAAAAAAATAGCAACCTCCTGTTTCTCCTGTTCTCCTGTCCAAAAAAATAGCAACCTCCTGTTCTCCTGTCCTCCTGTCCAAAAAAAGCAATCTTCTGTTTCTCCTGTTCTCCTGTCCAAAAAGATAGCAACCTCCTGTTCTCCTGTTCTCCTGTCCAAAAAAATAGCAACCTCCTGTTCTCCTGTCCTCCTGTTCGATAAGAGGAGTTCTCCTGTCCTAAGAATGTTGCTTTTCTTCTGTCAGTAGGGAGCGGATCTCCTCTCCGCGGTGGCGCCAGGTGAAGCGGGCGCCGGCCTCGCGGGCGTTGCGCCCCATGCGCTCGCGCTCCCCCGCATCCGCCACACGCCGGATGCCCTGCGCCAATCCCTCTATCACCTCCTCGCGGCTGCCGCGAGGCACTATCTCCGCATATTCCTTCGAAAAATAGCGCGTATATCCCGTAGTGTCCACGCAGATAAGCGGTTTGCCGAGCGCCATGGTGTCGAAGCTCACCGTCACAGCCCCCTCCTTCAGGCAGGGATTCATCACCGCATCCGCCTCCTGCAGCAGGCGCAGATACTCATCAGTCTCCACCTTGCCGGCAAACTTCACGCAGTCCTCCAGGCCGAACCGCGCCACAATCCCCTCTAGACGCGGCCGGTCGGAACCGTTGCCCACAATCGTCAGGCACACGCCCGGCAGATCCTTCCTCACCCTTGCAACGCTCTCAATCGCCAGATCGAAACCGCGCCAGGCATCCATCCTGCCCACGCACACCAGCTCCAGCCGGGAGCTGGATTGGTCTAATTGGTCTAATTGGTCTGCCACTCCATCGGCAGCCGGCCTCCGGCTGGCAGCCGGCCTCCGGCCACCGCGGTCGCCGGTTTCGGGGGAGACTTCCACGGCGACATCGGTCTGGAGCACAGCCTTGTGTCGATACTTCGCCGGGATATGCTGGCGGGTGATATCCGTCTTGCAGAGGATGAGGTCCGCACGGCGGCAGCGGAGCCGGAAACCCGGGTTGAGTCGAATAGTCGCCACCATCAGGCGGCGCACCAGTTCCACGAGCCGCTCGCGGCGGCCATAGTGGCGCGAAAACTCCGCCGGGATAGTCTCCAGGCCACCCACCGGTCCCCACACAAACTGTTGGCGCTCACCGTAGCGGCTTGTGTTCCAGATCACATTGCCGTAGGTGAGATGCATGAAGCGGGAGATATTGTTCTCGCGCATCGTGCGGCGCACGAGCGGGTTGCTCATCATCTCCCAGAGCACGTAATATGTGCGCACGCCGTGGAGGCCCCGTTTCCAGAAACGCGCCCAACGGGGCAGGTCGTACCAGACGAAATGCAGGCGGGCATACTCCGGGTGGTCGGCACGGTGGGCGTTGAGGTAAGCCTCGATACGAGGACGGTTAGACGCGCGGGTCATCACCCACAGTTCGGCGAAGCGGCACATCTCGAGTATCCAGTGCCAGCCTACGCCCGGCTCCGAACCGAGTCCCGGCTCGCAAGCATAAGCACTAACAAAAATCTTATCCATCATTTCTGTGGGACAGTAGAACAATATTTTTTGACAGGAGAACAGTAGAACCTATTTTTGACAGGAGAACAGTAGAACCTTTTTTTGACAGGAGAACAGTAGAACCCTTTTGACAGGAGAACAGTAGAACTTTTTTTTTGACAGGAGAACAGTAGAACCCTTTTTTGACAGGAGAACAGTAGAACCTTTTTTTGACAGGAGAACTGTAGAACAGTAGTATCAACCTCATGTTCTCCTGTTCTCCTGTCTAAAAAAGAATCGTACTCCTGTCCGAAAAAGTATCAGCCTCCTGTTCCTCCTGTTCTCCTGTCCCAAAAAAAGTATCAGCCTCCTGTTCTCCTGTCCAAAAAAAGTATCAGCCCCCTGTTCCTCCTGTTCTCCTGTCTAAAAAAGAAGCGTACTCCTGTCCGAAAAAGTATCAGCCTCCTGTTCTCCTGTCCCAAAAAAAGTATCAGCCTCCTGTTCCTCCTGTTCTCCTGTCCAAAAAAATCATTCTCCTGTCTTAAGGATTGTATATGCGCGTTTTGTGAATAATACGATATTTATCCCCACCATAATTGATAATGTATCCATCATCAATACCAGTAGCTACAAGATAATTCACCAGTTGAGCTTCATTTGCAGGTGAAATATCTCTGTTGGCTTTCAATTCTATGATAACACGCTTGTCTACAAAAATATCTGCTCTGAAATCTCCAACGAGGTGTTTCTTATAAAATACGGGAATGGGCACCTCTTTTTCAGCCAAGATACCCCGTAACTGTAACTCATATATTAGAGCATTCTGATAAACTGATTCCAGATATCCAGGAGCCAGTTCCTTTCTAACCTCGTAGGCTGCATCCTTTATTTCTTGTAACAAATCTGAATTGTCCATAATTTAAGTTTATTTATTACGATAATAGACTATTTTTGACAGGAGAACAGTAGAACCTTTTTGACAGGAGAACAGTAGAACCTTTTT
>CAJLTZ010000027.1 GCA_905209725.1 uncultured Muribaculaceae bacterium | reverse complement strand
TCGGCCGCAAAACCTTTGCAACAAACTAAATTTCAACGATTTCAAAGTACTCTTCCCGATTTTAATGGGACATTAATGATTCAAAATTAATCCTAAAATTGGGTATTGCGGCACGGGAAAAGGGATTGTAACTTTGCAGTGCCATTGTCAAGACCCCGAAAACATAGAAAAATTTGCTCAAAAATCGATTAACAGGGGTAGTAATTACGTAAGAAAAGATGCAGGACAGGTTGGATATGTCCTGCATTTTTTGTAATTTTGCGAAAAAGAACATCAACGAAGAAATTACAACGAAATTAAAATAGCAAGCATAAAATGGTAATACAACGCTGGCAATCGCTTTTGCTTCTGGTGGCAGCCGTAATGATGGGCTGCTTCACATTTATGTCGTTGGGACAGGTGCAGATGCCCGACTATACGCTAAATTTCACCACAATGGGATTTGCAATCGAGGGCATACCGACCGACGGAGCCAAAGGAGGGATGTATCTCACCACCTGGGCGCTCTTCATCGTGTCGCTGATGAGCATGATTATCCCCTTTATCGACATATTTCTCTTCAAGAATCTGAGATTGCAACGTATGCTTTGCCTCATCGAGCTTTTATTCATTCTCGGAGTGGCCGGCACATGCGCGGTCTACGGCTACCATTCGCTCTCGCCCTATTGCGTGAGTTGGTCGTCGCTGGCCATTGCGCCGATCATCGCGTTTGTCGCTACTTATCTGGCCTACCGCCGGATAGGAAAGGACCAGCGCACTCTACAGTCGGCCTACAGAATCAGATAAAGAAGCCAGACGGCTTCATTCCCAACCACCGACTTACAATAGAAGCCTTGATTGCGGCGATTCCCTCCGACACACGGGGATACGCCGCTTTTTCTGTCTCAGACCCTCATTTTCTATCCGATGCCTCTATCTGCAAATCCAGACTCTCCGCTACTCGCAAAAAAATCTTGAGTTTTCGTAAAAAAATTCGATGAAGTGGGGATTTATTCATTAATTTTTAGTAATTTTGCTTCAAGTGTGTCGGGCAAAAAATTGCCCGCACCGCTTAAACATATAACAACCGCGTTTTCAGCCGGGCAAAGCCGGAGATATACACCGTAAGAGACAACAGATTCAAAGTATTGTTTATACTGATAATAAAGTATTATTTATACTGATAATATGGCTAAAGAATTAAAGAATTTCACAAAAAGGTCAGATAATTATTCACAATGGTATAACGAGCTGGTGGCCAAGGCCGAACTCGCCGAGCAGTCGGCAGTGAGAGGTTGCATGGTGATCAAGCCCTATGGTTATGCCATCTGGGAAAAGATGCAGCGCCAGCTCGACGACATGTTCAAGGAGACAGGCCATCAGAACGCATATTTCCCCCTGCTCATCCCGAAGTCGTTTCTCAGCCGCGAGGCAGAGCACGTAGAGGGTTTCGCAAAAGAATGCGCCGTTGTGACCCATTACCGCCTCAAGACAGACACCGAAGGGGGAGTAGTGGTGGATCCAGCCGCAAAACTCGAAGAGGAACTCATCATCCGACCCACATCGGAAACCATCATATGGAACACTTATAAGAACTGGATTCATTCCTACCGCGACCTCCCCATCCTGGTAAACCAGTGGGCGAATGTGATGCGCTGGGAGATGCGTACACGCATGTTCCTCCGCACGGCAGAATTCCTCTGGCAGGAGGGCCACACAGCTCACGCCACCCGCGAAGAGGCCGAGGCCGAGGCAAGAAAGATGCTCGAGGTCTATGCCACATTCGCCGAAGAATATATGGCAGTCCCCGTGATCAAAGGAGTGAAGAGCGCCACAGAACGCTTCGCCGGAGCTCTCGACACCTACACCATCGAGGCCATGATGCAGGACGGAAAGGCTCTCCAGTCCGGCACATCCCATTTCCTCGGCCAGAATTTCGCCAAGGCTTTCGATGTGACCTTCATGAACAAGGAAAACAAACCCGAATATGTATGGGCCACATCCTGGGGCGTTTCCACACGTCTTATGGGTGCGCTCATCATGACTCACAGCGACGACAACGGCCTCGTGCTTCCTCCGAAGCTCGCCCCGATTCAGGTGGTTATCGTGCCCATCTATAAGAATGAAGAGGGCCTCAAGGGAATCTCCGGGAAAGTGGAACCACTTGTAAAGGAACTCCGCGACAAGGGCGTCAGCGTGAAATACGACGATGCCGACAATAAGCGGCCCGGTTTCAAATTCGCCGACTATGAGGTGAAGGGCGTTCCCGTGCGCCTTGCCATCGGCGAACGCGACCTGCAGAATGGCACCGTGGAACTCATGCGCCGCGACACCCTCGAAAAGGAAACCCTCCCGCTCGAGGGCATCGCCGACCATATCGTCAAGGAACTCGACGACATCCAGAAGGCACTTTACCAGCGTGCCCTCGAATTCCGCAAGGCAAGAACCATCGAGGTGGACTCTTACGAAGAATTCAAAGAGAAAATCAAGGATGGTGTGTTCATCCTCGCCCACTGGGACGGCACTCCCGAAACAGAGGCCAAGATCAAGGAGGAAACCAAGGCCACCATCCGCTGCGTGCCCTTCGACGGCGATCCCACTCCCGGCAAGTGCATGGTGACAGGCAAACCCTCCGCACGCCGCGTGCTCTTCGCCTGCGCATATTAACATGTTAATCTAATATTCCACGAATCTAATCAACCATGAACTGGCATAAGCATATGATATTAGCGGCAATGATCGGAGGAGCAGTCTTCTCCGCCGGCGCCGACACTCTCTCCATTGAAGAATACTGCACGCCTTCGATGAATTCCCCGGAGGCCGTAAAGGAATCGCTTCCCCTCAACGACGGCGTGACATATGCCGCCATCTCCGACAATGGAAAGGCAATCGAGGTGTTCAGCTATAAGACAGGCCGTAAGGTATCGACCCTTTTCAATATCGACGACGTGAAAGGCGACCTCAAGATCGACTCCTTCGATGGATATGTGCTCAGCCAGAATGAGAAGAAGATTCTGCTCTGGAACAAGACGAAGAAAATCTACCGCCACAGTTTCACAGCCGAATATTATGTCTACGACATCATGCGCGGCACGCTGAAACATGTGTCGGAGGGTGGACCGCAGCGCGGCGCCACAATGTCGCACGACGGCCGCTATGTGGCTTACGTCCGCGACAACAACATCTTCATCTCCAATCTCGACTATGACACCGACAATGCCATCACGAAAGATGGCGCAATCAACAAGGTGATCAATGGCGTGCCCGACTGGGCTTATGAGGAGGAGTTTGGCATGCACACAGCAATGCGGTGGAGCGCCGACGACTGCACGCTAGCTTTCATCCGTTTCGACGAGAGCCACGTGCCCGTATATTCTTTCGACCAGTATCGCAGCTACTGCGATGAGGATCCCCTCGGCGATATGTATCCCGAGGCATACTCTTATAAATATCCCTTGGCCGGATACCCCAATTCCACAGTGGAGGTGTTCGCCTATAATCTCGACAACCGCACCACGAAGAGGATGGACATCGAGATTGGCAGCGACTATGTGCCCGACTTTGGTTTCGACGGCGAAGGAAGACAGCTGATGGTTACGGTGCTCAACCGCGACCAGAACAATCTTCGCCTCTATCGCGTGAATCCGGCATCCACAGTGGCACGTCTCGTGCTCACTGAGACCAGCGACGCATGGCTCAGTCCTGACGCTTACCAGATGCGCGACTACGGCAAGACCTCATTCATTATCGGCAGCGAACGCTCCGGCTATCGCCACCTTTATGAATATGACTACAATGGCAATCTGCTCCGCTCCCTCACCAAAGGCAACTGGAATGTGACCAATTTCTATGGCCGCAATCCCCAGACAGGCATCATCTATGTGCAGACCACTCAGAACGGAGCCATCAACCGCAACGTAGCCTCAGTGGACCGCAAGGGCAATGTGAAGATGCTGAATCCCCAGCCCGGCACAGAGAATGCTTTCTTCAGCAAAAACTTTGAATACTATCTGAGGAAATACAGCAACTCCCAGACCCCGACGCAATATACCATCTGCAATAACACCGGCAAGCGCATGGGGGATGTGGAACTCAATGAGGAATACGCCGCCAAATATGCCTCTGCTCCCAAGATGGAATTCCTGAAAGTGCCCAATGCCGACGGCCAGGAAATGGACGCCTACATTGTGAAGCCCTCTGGCTTTGACGCTTCCAAGCAATATCCCCTCCTGATGTACCAATACAATGGTCCCGACTCACAGCAGGTGCTGAATGCCTGGCGCATGGAGGGAATCTTCTATCTCGCATCGAAAGGATATGTAGTGGCTTGCGTTGATGGACGCGGCACTGGCAACCGCGACCGCAAATGGTCCACATGCGTCTATAAGGACCTCGGACGCCTTGAGACAGCCGACCAGCTCGCCGGTGCCAAATATTTCTCCAATCTTCCCTATGTCGACGCATCCCGCACAGCCTGCTTCGGCTGGAGTTTCGGAGGATACATGACGCTGATGGAGCTCACATCGCCCGATTGCAAGTTCAAGGCCGGCGTGGCCATGGCTCCCGTCACCGACTGGCGCTTCTACGACTCAATCTATACCGAGAGATATATGTCCACACCGCAGCAGAACAAGGCTGGTTACGAAGCCTCCTCCACATTGGCGCGCACGGACAACCTCAAATCCCGCCTCCTCATAATGTCGGGCACGAGCGATGACAACGTGCATTTCTACAATACGCTCAAGTTCGCCTCCAAGCTCAATTATGAAGGCAAGGTGTTTGACATGATGACTCTCGCAGGGTTCGAGCACAGCCTGGGAATGTGCAATGCCCGTGCGATGCTCTTCAACAAGATTCTCGATTTCCTCGACACCAATCTGAAATAAATAGCATAAGGCGCACATTTCTTAAATTCTAACTGACCTCAATTATGCAGGACCTGCAGAAAGTAAACGGCAATCAGCTCTTCGCCATCTGGAAGAATTTCGCGGTGGCAGTGGGCATCCTGATGGCGACATTGTTGCTGTCACGATTCCTGCCGTATTATTTCTCGCCGATTGTGGGTCTTTGCGCCGCTGCTGTTCTTTATACAATTCTCTACAACAACAAGCTGCGCAATTCCAATAACTGCATGATTGTGCCTTACGCAATGTTCTATTGCGTGATCTCATATTCCTTCGCCACCATTATCCTCAATGTGCTTTTCATCTGGAATCTGGTGGAGATTCCGAAAGAACTCTCTTTCTTCGGCGACCCCTTCGTGGCTTCGCTGCTTATCAATCCCATCTGTTTCGTTACTCTTGTTATTGTATACATGCGGCGATCCCAACTCGCAGTCTGCGTCGACTGCCGGCTGTCGAAAGGATTGTCGTTCGAACGAGGAAAACTCGGAGACATCCTTGCTCAGGAAACGCGCATGCAACTCCTCAGCCTCTTATGCCTGTTCGGAGTGCTTTCCGTGATTGTGTGGGCATATTTCTATTTCGCCTATGTGAGTGCCGCCAACATAAACGGCCGCGACTGGTATGTGTTCCTTTGGCTCAATATCGTGGCCTGCGTGATCGACGTGCTCTATTTCGCCTCGAGATATTACAACATCTACCTCGACCTCAAGGAGAATGGCGAAATAATCACCGAGGAGGAACTGAGCGATATGACCACAAAAACATATCTTCGGTTCTATTTCATAGCAGGCAACAATGTATTCCTCAATCTGAAGACCGCCGACCGCGACACGCCGATGAAGCATGTGATCGACACTCCTTTCATCACCAAACGAAATGTGAACGGTATCACGGCATCCGAGGTGAACGGAATTATTCATAAGATCACCGGCTATGACAAAGGTGAATTGCGATTCATCTACGGACGCAGAAGCCCCGACCTTGCAAAACACCGAATCCTGCGCTACGCATATTATGTCAAACCCGGCGACCCGCTGCCTGAACTGGATGTGCAGGGAGAATGGATTGATTTCGAGATGCTGAAACTCATATATAATGAGACGCCGATGTCGCTGGGCCGGAATCTTCTTGCCGACCTCAACCGAATCTCCACCATCGTGCTTACCCAGAAACTATACGATGAGAACGGTGTACGAAAGATTAAGGCAAAGGCATACAAACCAAGCTACGATCTCATCGAAATGTATGAGAAGCACTACGATTTCCAAGACGATAAGTGGATTCGCATTTCGATGTTTAATTCCGACTCCAAGGGATTTGCCCTCAGACGATGGTGGGACAGACGCTTCGGCGGCAGGAAATCCAATAAGAAAGGCGAATGGGAGCAGCGTCAATAGCAATCGTCGGCCCCACGGCATGCGGCAAGACCGGTAAGGCTGTGGCTCTGGCCAAGGCCATCGGCGGCGAAATCATTTCAGCAGATTCAAGACAGGTTTACCGGGGCATGTCAATCGGCACCGGCAAAGACCTCGGCGAATATAGAGATGTTCCTTACCATCTCATCGACATTGCCGATGCCGGAAGCAAATATAATCTTCACCTCTATCTTCGCGATTTTCATAAGGCATATGCCGGTATTCTTCAGCGGGGGCAAACGCCAGTGATCTGCGGCGGCACAGGGATGTATGTGGAAAATGCATTGAAAGGAGTGCGGCTGCCAGACGTGCCTTGCAATCCCGAACTGCGTGAAAGTCTGAGCGGCAAATCCCTTGATCAACTAACGGATATACTATCCGGATACAAGACACTTCACAACAATACCGATACCGACACGCAGCAGCGTGCCATCCGCGCCATTGAGATTTGCGAATGGTATCGCCTGCATCCCGAGGAAGCCGGGAAGGCAGATGCTGCGAAAGCCGAATCGCTCGAGTGCAGTGTGATAGGTCTGAGCATTCCCCGCGATAAGCGCCGCGACCGCATCACGCAGCGGCTTCACGCCCGCCTCGAAGAGGGTATGATTGATGAGGTCAGGCAACTGCTCGATTCCGGAATCGCTCCTGACGACCTTATATACTATGGTCTGGAATATAAATTCGTAACGCTCCACATCATTGGCCGCCTTTCTTATGACGAGATGGTTAGCCAGCTGGAAACGGCCATCCATCAGTTTGCCAAAAGACAGATGACATGGTTTAGGGGTATGGAGAAAAGGGGCACGAAAATTCTTTGGCTTCCTTACGACATGGCCGACGACGAATTCATTGAATGCGCTGTCGCGGCAAAAGAATCCTTTCTCCCAAATCCTTAGCCACCTCGCTTCGCAGCGCGAAAAGGTCAGACAGTTCTGCCTGCAGACGCAGCTCCTCCTCAGGATTCTTTCCCATCAAGGCGCGCATCTGATCGAGCAGATCGCGCGTACGCACATTCAGCAGTTCCGCCTTCCACTCCAGAATCGAGCGAGGCACGAGAGTAGACAATTTATCCTCAATCCTTTCTACCGACAATTCCTTTGTATAGATGGCGCTCAGATGGAATTTCTCCCTGAGCAGTTCGATTGATTCACGCCTTATATTATCATCAGGGTGGTTGGCAAGTTCGCGGCCCACGAAATCCTTACTGAACCGCTCAATCCTGTCTGCGCGGTAATGCTCCACCTCCTCCTCGAGCTTTCGCTCCTCCTTCACGATGCGGTTCACATCAAGGTCGAGCGATGCAATCCTGTCGAATCCCTCCTTACGCAATTTCTGCACCTCCTCATCAACCTGTCGGAGGAAATCAGCCTCACGCAGCATATACCCCTCCCGCATCAGACATATCTCCTCCAAAATCTGGTGATATATTGGCACGGAAAACTGCATATCATCGGCACGGAGTTCCTGATCAACAAATTCCACGGAGTCAATCATCTCACCTGTTTCAGCGCCCGACTCATCAAAAAGCATGATACACTTGAAGAAGCCGTACCTCACGCAATATTGAATCACCTGCCTCTCAATCGAATGAAAAGGATTGCTCAAAGCCGGAGTTTGTGCCTGTGCCTGGACTGCCCCCATGCCCGCATTATCCGGTAAGCTCGATCTGTCTGATCTGTCTGATCTGTCCGATAAGTCCGATCTGTCCGAATTGTCCGATAAGTCAGATAATCCCTGCCATTGGCGCTCACGCTTCCATTTCTCCATCAAGGCATATCGCGCCCTGTTGACAGATTTTGCCACTGCCTCTTCTGAAATATCGAGCAATCGCGCACACTCCTGCACATACACATCCCTGGCCACGGGATCGCTGATGTTGGCCACCGATTCCGCCACGCTGTTCACGGCCTCGATGCGCTTGCGCGGATCGTTCTTCACATCGGCAAGCATCACCTGCACCTTGAAGCGGATGAAGTCGGTTTCGTGCTCCTTCACATATTCCTGAAATTCCTGGGGAGTATGCTTCTTGGCGAAGGAATCGGGGTCGTCGCCGTCGGGGAGCAGCATCACCTTCACATTCAGTTTATGGCGAAGCAGCATATCGATACCCCTAAGCGAAGCCTTGATGCCGGCGCTGTCGCCGTCGTAGATAAGGGTGATATTATCAGTGAAGCGATGAATCATGGCAATCTGGCCGTCAGTAAGCGCCGTGCCGGAGGAGGCCACAACGTTTTTCATACCCGACTGCCACATGCCGATCACATCCATATATCCCTCTACAAGATAGCATTTGTTTTCGCGCACGATTGCCGAACGAGCCTGGAAAATTCCATAGAGTTCATTGCTCTTCTTATAGAGTTCGGATTCGGGAGAATTTATATATTTGGCAAGTCCCCCCTTCAGGTCGCGGCCACCGAATGCAATCACTTTCCCCGACGTATTGAGGATAGGGAAAATCACGCGGCCACGGAAGCGGTCATAGTCACGCCCCTGTTGGGAAGTGCCCACAAGTCCGAGATTTTTGAACACCTCAAGGTCGAAACCTGCTTTACGGGCAGCGCTGCAGAGATGCTGTCCATTGTCAATGGCATAGCCCAGATGGAAAGCGCGCATCGCCTCGTCGGTAACGCCTCGCTCAGTAAGGTAGGAAAGGCCCACATCGCGTCCCTCATCGGTGTGAAGCAGGTCATCCTCCATTTTGCGCATCGCCCATTCGTTGGCCACAAGCATCGCCTCTCTTTCCGACTGGCGACGCCGCTCCTCATCGGTGAGTTCGCGTTCCTGCACCTCGATGCCATATTTCCTGGCAAGATGAAGAAGGGCCTCATGATATGAGAGCCCCTCCTTCTCCATGATGAAATTCACCGGGCCGCCGCCCTTCTTGCAGGAGAAGCAGTAACAGAAATTCTTTCGCCGGTTAACGGAAAAGGAGGGTGTCCGCTCGTTGTGAAACGGGCAGAGACCCATAAAGTTGCTGCCACGGCGGATAAGGTGGACGTAATCGCTCACCACCTCCACGATGTCGGCAGAATCCTTTATTTTCTGTACTGTGGCGGGATCAATCATCGCGCACTCAATTCATTCAGTATCCTGCGAAGCTGGTCGCTGGTTTCAAGGCGCGTCGGCACGAGAGGCAGACGCAACTCATTCTCAATCATTCCCATGGCATGTAGCAAAGATTTCACGCCGGCAGGGTTGCCGTCAATGAAAAGTTCCTCATAAAGCTTAGAGAAGCGGTAATGGATGGGTAGGGCCTCGTCGAGACGTTTCTCAAGAAGCAGCCGAACCATCTTGCCGAATTCCGACGGGAAGGCATTGCCAACCACTGAAATCACACCTACGGCCCCCAAAGTGATCAGCGGGTAGGTGAGGGCATCGTCGCCCGACACCACCTGGAAATCCTCGGGCTTATTGTGGATTATCTCCTCTATCTGCTTGAATATGCCTGAGGCCTCCTTGATGCCGATGATATTCGGATACTTTCTTGCAAGCCGCAGAGTGGTCTCGGCCTTGATATTGACACCGGTGCGTCCGGGCACATTATAAAGCACCACGGGAAGTGGCGAATTTTCAGCGATATGGCTGAAGTGCTGGTAAAGTCCCTCCTGCGAGGGCTTGTTATAGAAGGGAGCCACGCTCAGGATGGCCGAATATCCGGTGAAGTCGAAATTGCGGATCTCCTCTGTCACGGCCTGCGTGTTGTTGCCGCCCATGCCCAGTATCAGCGGAAGCCTGCCCTTGCACTTGTCGGCCACATAGCGGCTGATCAGACGCTTTTCCTCGGGTGTAAGGGTAGGGGTCTCGCCCGTGGTGCCGAGCACCACAAGATAATCGGCGCCATGTCCTACAACATGTGCCAATACTCGGTCGAGTGCATCGAAATCTATCTCTTTATCACGGGTAAAGGGGGTGATTAGCGCCACGCCCATTCCCTTTAAGTTGACTTTCGCCTTGTCCATATAGTGTTCGGTCTTAGTGCGGTCTTAATTACCTCAGATTTTTCTTATCGCAAATTTAAGCAAAATTTCCGATTCTATTGTTACTATTTAAAAGATATTCCACTATGAGCGCATTCAAGGAAAAGATGCTCCAGGTGAAAACCGACATAGCATCATATTTCAATGTAAAGAACGATCTTGAGCCCCAGAATGATATAGAGACCAGTATTCGCGGGGGCGTTTCCTTTAAGGGGAGCCAGTTGCTCACCCTTATTTTCGCCATCTTCATTGCCTCTTTAGGTCTGAACACCAACAGCATACCGGTAATCATCGGCGCCATGCTCATCTCCCCGCTGATGGGACCAATCATCGGCATC
This sequence comes from uncultured Muribaculaceae bacterium, assembly GCA_905209725.1. Taxonomy (GTDB): domain Bacteria; phylum Bacteroidota; class Bacteroidia; order Bacteroidales; family Muribaculaceae; genus Lepagella. The sequence continues at coordinate 16,576 of CAJLTZ010000027.1, read as the reverse complement.
GGCCTGGGCATCGGCATCCAGGATTTCACCCTGATGAAGCGGAGTCTGAAGAATATCGGCGCCGCTGTGCTTGGCAGTCTTGTGGCATCGGCGATCTATTTTCTCATCTCGCCGCAATATGAAGGCTCGAGCCAGTTGCTTGCAAGAACTTCCCCCTCAATCTATGATGTGTTCGTGGCCCTGTTCGGTGGAGCGGCCGGAATCCTCAGCATAGCGTGCAAGGACAAGGGGCAGGTGATGCCCGGCGTTGCAATCGCCACTTCCCTTATGCCTCCTCTCTGCACCGCCGGTTACGGACTGGCCACCTGGCAGATGAATTTCTTCTTTGGCGCTCTCTATCTCTTCTTCACCAATATGATTTTCATCCTTGTGGCCACATGGATTGGCGTGAAGATGATGGGGTTCAAGAAGGTGGTCTATCAGAATGAGGGCCGGGCTAAAAGGGTTCGCAATATCGCATACGGTGTGGTTATTGCCACTGTAGGCGTCAGTATCTATCTAACGGTCGTAATGATTCAGAAGAGCATCTTCATGCAGAAGGCCGAGGACTTTGTGACTCAATATATGGTGTTCCCGAACACTTCGGTGCTCAATCATAAGGAATATGTGGAGGGCAACAAACGCTATATCGACGTTACGCTCATAGGAGAGGCGCTCCCGAAAGATTCGCTGCAGCTGGCCATGGTCAACAAGATGGACTCCTTAGGATTAGGAGGCACAATCCTCAATATCAAGCAGGGCTTTGCAATGACGAATGAGACGGGCAATGAATCTTCCGGTCAATTTTACAAACTGATACAGAATGAATTGGCAAAGAAGATGTATGAGGTGGATTCGCTGAAGAATATGCTGTCCACCCAGAAACGCTTCTCCGACGAAAGCGTAGCCGTTCGGCCGGAGGTGAAGGTTCTCTTCCCGGGCATCCGCGACATCGCGCTCGCCAGAATGGTGGCCGCCGCAGTTGACGAACAGAAATATGACACCGTCAATATGATTTTCGTGAATGCACCTATGGGACTCACCATGCAGGAGCGAGAGAAACTCACCAACTACATCCAGGTGCGCCTTGACAAAAAGAACATCCACCTTACTGTGAATCCCACCAACTTCCCATGGCCTACCACCACACCCGACGCGCCGGTGAAGGCCAAGAAGTAGTAGGGTCATGCACTATAGGGGCGACAGTTTACGTTAATTATTCAGGCGATGATAATATGTCGCCCCTTCGTCATGACAATTTTCACATCATCTCATAAACTGTTTTCGCTTTTTGCGGCGATGGCTATCGCATCGGCTGCAACTCCGGCTTTTGCGGTGACCGTAGATTTCGCCGGCCAGTCGCGTAAAGTGCTTGAATACACAGCCGACAAGCAGACAGGTCTTGACCGGATTTATGTGGTCTATGATGCCTCTGAGCTCTCGGAAATGATTGTGTCCGACCTTTCCGGCCGTCCCACCATCCAACGTTACAGCAATCTTGGCGGCGGATATGCCGAGCCCGTTTCATTCGAATTCAATGGCACTGAGGCGCGCGTATCCAATCCTGCAGGCGATATGGGATATATCATTGAGGATTCGGGGAAATCCACCTACATCTGGGTGGTGAATTATCTGCCTCACAAATTCACTCTCAGCGCATTGAATCCTTCTGTGGAGAGCAATTGCGACAATACTCTGATTGCGGCCGAAGGGGATGGCGGACCTATACATTATTACACCATCGACGGCCGTCAGAAGGAGCTGTCGCGCGAATTGCAACTTCAATACAACAACCTCGAATGGAGCGACGATTCCGAGAATTTCATCCAGACGCAGGCTGTTAAGACCCTCGACCATCTCACCAATCCAATCAGCATCACGCCCCCTCTCTATTGCAATTCCGATTTCATCCTGAAGGGTGACCGCTTCCTGGAAGCCTGGGGTATGGGCCTGCAGGTCACATCGCCTGCATTCATTGCGAATGGCGTGGCCGTGCACACCACATGCGAGCAGACAAATGCCCCCGACGATAATCCCGACGTTCCCTCCAATATGGTGAAAGCTGACACGCAGGGACTCGGCGGCTCCGCTCCGGCTGATTTCACTTTCTCGGCATTCGCCACCGATGCCGTGATTCACAACGAATGGCAGATTGCCTCCGACGAGGGTTTCGAATATATCCAGTATCGTTTCAACCAGCAGAATCTCGAATATACCTTCGACCAGGAGGGCACATTCTACGTGCGCTTCGTGGGCAGCAACAATGATGGCACATGTGAAGCCTATGGTGATGTCTACACCATAGAGATAGGCAGCTCCGAACTTCGCATCCCTAATGCCTTCTCTCCCAATGGTGACGGAGTGAACGACGAATGGAAGGTGGGATATCGCTCCCTTACAGAATTCAATTGCTGGATTTTCGACCGCTACGGCAACCAGGTGTTCCAGTTTTCCGACCCGTCGCAGGGCTGGGACGGCAAATATAAAGGTAAACCTGTAAAGGCAGGCGTATACTATTATGTGATAGAGGCCCGCGGAGCCGATGGCAAGAAATATAAGAAAGGGGGCGACATCAACATCATTGAGTTCAAACGCAACGGCGTCTCCTCAGGCACGGGGTCGGGCTCCGGCACAGGCACATCTCCTGCCGATTAGGCCTTGCCTCACAAAATTTTTATACAAATATATCAATTAATAAGCGCCATGGATAATTTCTTATTCATGGCGCTATCTCTTTAATAATCTTAATGTTATATCACTCTGTCAATAATCCTCGCTAAAAAAAAATGCTGAAGGGCATATTTTTTTTAACCTTTTCGGAGGGTATAGTTGTTTAAGGTATATAACCCCGGAGGGAATGACAAAGACATCAATGCGTCATGACCTCTCAAAATAAACTTAAATTGCTATGAAAAAGTATTTCCTTATTGCTGCGTTGGCTCTTGGAGCCACAGCAAGTGGCTTTGCCCAGGACAATATTATGACAGCCCCGAAATTTGGCGACAACTGGTCAATCGGACTTGACGCAGGCGTCACCACCCCCATGCATGGAAGTGCATTCTTCGGTGGCATGCGTCCTATTGTCGGCTTGCATTTTGACAAGAAGATTACCCCGACGTTCAAACTTGGCGTTGAAGGTCTCTTCGGTATCAACACCTCCACAGCCCGTGGACCTCAGAGTTCCACAGCATTCGACGATTCCTATGTAGGAATGTACGGAGGCGTAAACCTCTTCAACCTCTTCGGAGGCTATCCTTGCCAGACCCGTCCATTCGATATGGAACTTGTGGCCGGAGCAGGCTGGGGACACAGATATGAAACCCGCATTCACGATATTAACTATTTCGGCACAAAGGTTGGACTGAACTTCAACTTTAATGTCAGCGACTATGTGACCATCAACATCACACCATCGATTCTCTGGGACATGACAAGCAATCCCACACGCAACAGCACAGCCTCCTATAATATCAACAACGCCAACTTCAACCTGACAGCAGGCGTAAGCTATCATATCGGAGGCAACGGATTCCGCTGCGCCACACTCGACCGCTCAGAGATCGACGCACTCAATGCCGAGGTCAACAATCTCCGTGGCGAGTTGAAAGCCGCTACAGCTGAAAATGGTTCGCTCCAGGCGTCCAATGCCGATCTGGCCGCTCAGCTCGAGGCTTGCAAGAACGCAGCTCCCAAGGTTGTGAAAGAGGTCACCAACCAGCTTTCCAGCGTACGCTACATCTTCTTCAAGATTGGCAGTTCAGTGATTGGCGCCGACCAGCAGCCCAATGTTGAGATGATTGCTTCTTACCTCAACAATCATCCTAAGAGCAAGGTTGTGATCAAGGGTTACGCATCGAAAGATGGTCCTGAAGAAGTCAACATCCGTCTTGCCAAGAACCGCGCACAGTCTGTGAAAGACGCTCTGATGAAACGCTACAAAATTCCGGCATCCCGCATCGTAGCCGAGGGCGAAGGCATCGGTAACATGTTTGAGGAGGAATCCTGGAACCGCGTTGCAATCTGCATTATGGAAGACAAATAATCTATACCACAAAGATTAAAATACCACAAAGATTCACTAATAAGAGTGTCGCGACTTATGCCGCGGCACTTTTTTTATGCTCAGTCCTTATTTAGACCCCATCCCACAAAAATGTTAATGTAGGTTCGACCGCTTTTTGCGCATCTCAGCCAAGTCTCATCGGTCACGATGCCCGCATCGCTCCCTCTTCAACTTGCTGAGCTGCATCAAAAATCGGTCGCCCCTGCTATGGGATGGGGTCTTACTGACTGCCACCGCTATTATTTCTTCCAGAAGGAGGGGGTGAACACAAGCAGGACAGTGAAGAGTTCGAGACGTCCCACAAGCATGATGAATGACAAAAGCCATTTGGCAGCGTCAGGCACAAGCGCGTAATTGCCGCCGATTCCGGTGGCCTCGGTGCCAAGTCCGGTGCTCGATATGGCCGAGAGGGCGCAGAAGAAGCCATCCTTCAGCGGCAGCCCCATAAGACACAATGCCATGCCGCCGGCCACTATCACGATGCCATATACAAAAAGGAAGGCTATCGTTTTCTGCACGATGGCCGTCGAGGTACCCTTGCCGTTGATGCTCACTGTGGTCACGGCATTCGGATGCATCATCTTATAGAACTCATTTCGAAGGAACTTGAAAAGCACCACAAAGCGGTCGATTTTGGCGCCTCCCGATGTGCTTCCCGCGCATGCTCCCATCACCATCAGGATGATTATGAGCACAAGCGCGAGCGGGCCCTGGTCGAAGAAGTGAGGTTCCGTGATTCCGGTGGAGGATAGTATCGACACGGCCTGAAAAAGGGGATCAATCGTGACATCCGCCACATTCTTGACCTCATGGCCCAATATGATGCTCACCACAAGAATCAGATAACTTATCGCTATGATCCAGATATATACCTTCAGCACCGTGTTTTTGGCAAGATCCTTGGTTTTGCCTCGCGCAGCATTATAGATAAGGGCGAAATTCACACCTCCGAGAAACATGAATATCGTCATCACAATCTTGATATATACGCTGTTCCACTGGCCAAGGCTCATGTCGCTATTGCTGAAGCCGCCGGTCGACATCGTGGACATTCCATAGCAGAGCGCGTCGTAGAAGTCCATGTCGGAGAAATTCAGCAGGATGATGAGAATGAGTGTCAGGATTGCATAAACAGCCCAAAGGCCTTTGGCAGTGTAGCTTACACGCGGACGCAATTTGTCGTGGGTGATTCCGGTCACTTCGGCATTGAATAGCTGCATGCCGCCGGAATAATTAAGCATCGGCACCACGGCAAGCGTGAAGAGGATAATTCCGAGACCGCCAATCCATTGAATCACACACCGCCACACAAGAATCGACTTTGGCACATCGGCCAGCGTGTTGAGCACGCTGGCGCCGGTGGTGGTAAAGCCGCTCATCGTCTCGAAGAACGCATCTGTCACCGAGAGATGCGTGCCATACACAATGAAGGGAACCATGCCGAAAAGGGAAAGCACCACCCATGTGAAGCCGGTCAGGATAATCGCCTCGCGCTTGCCCATATCCCGCGTGCGCGGTCGGATCAGCATCATCAGCGCACCGCATCCCCCCGTGCCAAGCATGCAGAGAAGGAAGGGGAGCACTCCCTCTGTCTTAGTGCATAAAGCCACTATCACGGGTATCACCATGAACACCGACTCTATCACCAAAAGATATCCCACGATTCTCAGGAGAAGCAGGAAATTGATATAGGGGAGGTCCCTATAATTTTTCATTCGTATGGCGGCCATCTCAATTGAACCATTTTTCCACCCTCTGCAGGGTGCCCATCAAACTGAATACCACCACAATGTCGCCACCCTTTATCTGTGTGTTGCCACCCACGAGCATCACATTACCCTCTCTCACCATCGCCGCCAGCGTCATGCCGAATGGCAGCTTGAGATCCTTCACCGGATGGCGCGTGATGCGGGAGCCCTCTTTCACCGTGATCTCCGCCACCTCTGCATCTGGAAGAGCGAAGAAGCGGGAGTTGGTTTCATCGGTGTCAAGCAGGATCTTGTATATGCGGCTCGAAGCGAGGAGTTTCTTATTGATGATGGTGCCGATATTCATATTCTCGGCAAGACTGAAAAACTGCAGGTTCTCCACCTCGGCGATTGTCTTGGGCACTCCGAATTCCTTGGCTGTCATGCAGGCAAGGATATTGGTCTCCGAAGAGTCGGTCAATGCCAGAAAGGCATCATACTGGTAGATGTTGTTATCGCGGAGCACCTCGATGTCGCGGCCGTCGCCGCATACAATCTCGCATTCGGGAAACATCGTGGCCATCTCCTCGCAATTAGCCATATCCTTATCTATTATCTTGATATGGAATTTTTCAGAATAGAGTTTGGCGAAACGGCGCGTGATGCGGCTGCCACCCATTATCAGCACCTTCCTTATCGTGAGTTTTTTCTTGCCGCAAAGTTCCCGCACCGTGGGGATGTGCTCCGGCGTAGTGATGAAATACACTATGTCGTCGGGCAATATCTCGTCATTACCGTTAGGGATGATGGTCTCGTTGTTGCGCTTTATGGCCGCAATGTGGAAATCATGTGTGGTGACAGGAAGGTCTTTCAGTTTGACATTCTGAAGCACGGAATTTGAACGAATCTTTACGCCGATAAGCTGGAGCTGTCCATCGTGAAGTTCATACCAATATCGCGCCCAGTTATGATTGAGGGCTACTGATATCTCATTTGCAGCCACATTCTCCGGATAGATAAGATAATCCACACCGAGATCCTTGAGCACATCGCCGTTGCGTGGAATCAGAAACTCGCTGTTGTCGATGCGCGCCACCGTTTTCTTTGCGCCGAGGCGCTTGGCGATGGCGCAGCTTGTGATATTGCGCGTTTCATATGGCGTCACTGCTATGTAGAGGTCGGAATCAGCCACGCCCACATCGTTCAGACTCTCAAACGATGACGTGGAACCATTCCATGTCATCAGATTATATTTCGAGTCTATCATGTCGAGGCGTGCCTGGTCGCTGTCGAGAAGTGTGATGTCCTGATTCTCCTTCGACAGCATCTTGGCAAGGTGCGTTCCCACCTCTCCTGCACCGGCTATGATAATCTTCATCGATTTTCTACGCTATTTTCAAGAGTTTCATACATTTCCTTCACCGCCTTCTCTATTCCCTCACGGTCGTATCCGCAGTCGTGGCGCAGTTCCGACACCGTTCCCTGATAAACCCATTGGTCGGGAATGCCGAGCATCTTGACTTTCAGAGACCTGTCATTGCGTTGCATCCATTCGGCCACTGCTGAGCCGAACCCTCCGCTTATCACTCCGTCCTCCACTGTGACCACACCGGCATATCCTGAGGCAATCTCCAGGAGTCGCTGCTCATCGAGAGGTTTGGCCCATATCATATCGTAATGGTCGGCCATGATGCCCTGCCTCTCAAGATTTTTGAGCGCCTCCACAACATCGAGACCCACAGGGCCGATGCTGAGCACTGCCACCTTGGCACTCTTACGTTGACTCAAAATCCGGCTGCGCCCCGGCTCTATGCGTTCCATCGGCGTTTTCCAGTCGACCGTATCAGCCTTCCCTCGAGGATAGCGGATTGAAAGGGGGCCATCAGACTGCGTGGCGGTAAAAAGGAGATTTCGGAGTGTGGCCGCATCCATAGGGGAGGCCACTTTCATTCCGGGTATCATGCGGAGATAGGCGATATCCATCATGCCGTGGTGTGTCACTCCATCCTCTCCTACGATTCCGGCCCGGTCGATGCAGAAAGTGACCGGAAGATGCTGGATGGCGACATCATGGATGATATTGTCGAAGCTCCGCTGAAGGAATGAGGAATATATGGCCACAAAGGGTCGCTTCCCTGCGGCGGCAAGTCCTCCGGCGAAAGTCACTGCATGTCCTTCGGAGATTCCCACGTCGAAATATCTTCCGGGGAAGCGGGCCATGCAGTTCATTGATGTGCCGCTTGGCATTGCCGCGGTGATGCCCACGATTTCTGGGCGGGTTTGTGCCAACTCTGCGAGGGTTTCCCCAAACACATTCTGCCAGTTGGGTATGTCGCTCTTCTTTATCTCGGCCTGACGCTGACCTGTGGCAGGGTCGAACTTGCCGGGAGCGTGCCATGTGCTCGGATTGTTTTCGGCCGGACCATAACCATGGCCTTTCACTGTGTGCAGATGCAGGATTCTGGGACCCTTCATCTCCTTGATGTCTCGAAGCACTTTCACAAGACGCAGCACATCATTGCCGTCGACCGGTCCGAAATATCTGATATTCAATCCCTCGAAAATATTCTGCTGGCCTGCAATCACAGCCTTCAGGGCATTGTTGAAGCGGAGCAGAAGTCCCTTCCGCTTGTCGTTGACAAAGCCATGACGGCGGAAGAAATTGTAGATGCGGAAACGCATCCGGTTATAACCCGACGATGTGTTGATGCTGGAGAGATAGCGATGCAGCGCGCCAACGTTATCATCAATCGACATCTCATTGTCGTTGAGGATAATTAGCAGGTTGTTGGGATTATTGGATGCATTGTTGAGGCCTTCGAATGCGAGTCCTCCGCTTATGGAGGCGTCGCCGATAAGGGCCACGGTCTTGCGGTCCTCCTCGCCGAGGGTGTTCATGTCGGCGATTGCCATGCCGAGGGCTGCGGAAATCGAATTGCCGGCGTGGCCGCACATGAAAGTGTCATATTCGCTTTCGGCCGGAGTGGGGAATCCGCTGATGCCGCCCTTCGTGCGCTGGCGGGCGAAAGCTTCGAGACGTCCGGTAAGAAGCTTATGGGCATATGCCTGATGGCCAACGTCATAGACCACCCTGTCGCGCGGAGTGTCGAACACATAGTGCATCGCCACGATAATCTCCACGGCGCCCATGCTCGAGGCAAAATGCCCGGGATTGGTCGACAGGCTGCCAATAAGATATGAGCGTATCTCCTTGCACAATTCCGGCAACGTCTCTTCCGGAAGGGCGCGCAGGTCGGCCGGGCTTTTTATCTGGGATAATATTGGATATCGATCGGGAAGATGTTCCAAGATATCAGTCATAGCATGAAATTTATTCAGGACGGGAGTTGTTTCCGTTCTGCTTTTCGCGCAACTTGCGCATGAGGGGCACAAAGCATATGATGCCCGACATGGCAAGAATCAGGATGTTCTTCAAATTTATGCCGCCCGTGCTCAGCAGCTGGATGGCAAGCCATATCCACACCACGAGCAAAAGCAGGAATCCTATTAGCGACGATGTCTTCATTTCTTTTGCAAATTTAGAAAAAAAAGCCCACACAGCCAAATATGTCAAATATGTCAAAACCGGGCTCCGCATTGCAGAGTCCGGTTTTTGATATCTCCCTCGGGGAGACAGGGGTGTCAATTATTAAAACTTATTCCTTAATTCCTAAACCTTAAAACCAATTAATTATCCCTGATAGTCCTTAAGCTGCTCGCGGAGACGCTTGCGGGTGAAGAAGATGCGGCTCTTCACTGTGCCTAACGGAAGATTGAGCTTATCGGCTATCTCGTTGTATTTATATCCGGATACGAACATATTGAAGGGCTCTCTGTATTCTGCGGGGAAAGCATTGAGTGCCATCGATATCTCCTTCACGGCGAATGAGCCTTCCGGAGTGCTGAATCCTGATTCCTGGCAGATGTTGAGGTGATAGAGATCTTCGGTCTGGTCGATCACCGTCGCTTTTCTTACATTCTGACGGTAATTGTTGATGAAGATGTTGCGCATTATTGTGAATATCCATCCTTTGAAATTCACATTGTCTACGTATTTATCTTCGTTGTCAAGCGCCTTGAGCGTGGTGTCCTGCAGAAGATCCTCAGCTTGTTCACGGTTGGTGGTGAGCTGATATGCGAAGTTTAAAAGATTGCCCTGAAGTCCTACGAGTCTTTCCTCGAAGCTTTGTTTTGTTTTCATTGCAGTTGTTTTAATTAATTGACACATTAGAAACACGGCTCAAGTCAAAATTGTTCCGGGAAAAGTTCATTTTTTTATAAATTTTTAAGCGGTTTTTTGATTTTTTCACATCTCGTTGAAATTCCGAGAGTTATATCTGAAAAAATTTCTGCCTGGTCTAAAAAAATTCCCATATGTCCCATAACCTTTATGCCCTATAGATCCCATAATCCCGATATCTCCAACAATGTTAAAAATTTTTAGTAATTTTGCAGAGTATTACACGATTTCCCAATTATGAGATTTGATGAGATATTGACCAACGACGATGTGCTCGATGGTCTTTATGATATGCACTTTGAAGAGTGCACGCCCATTCAGGAGGCCACCATCCCGGCCGTGCTCGAGGGCCGCGACATCCTTGCATGCGCACAGACAGGCACCGGCAAGACTGCCGCCTACCTTCTCCCTGTTATCAACGAACTTGCCGAAGGCGGTTTTCCGGAGGACGCCGTCAATTGTGTGGTGATGGCACCCACGCGCGAACTTGCCCAGCAGATCGACCGACAGATGCAGGGTTTCGCCTATTTCATGCCTGTGAGCAGCATTGCCATCTATGGCGGAACCGACGGCTACGCCTACGACCAGCAACGCCGCAGCCTCAAGATGGGTGCCGATGTGGTGATTGCCACCCCAGGACGTCTCCTTGCCCATCTCAGCATGTGCTATGTGGACCTCTCGAGAGTTTCATTCTTCGTGCTCGACGAGGCCGACCGTATGCTCGACATGGGGTTCTATGAGGATATCATGCAGATTGTGTCGCACCTTCCGCAGGAAACCCAGATCCTGATGTTCTCGGCCACAATGCCCCCTAAAATCCAGCAGATGGCCAATAAGATTCTGAAGAACCCATTTGAAATAAAGCTCGCCGTCTCAAAACCGGCTGAGAAAATCGAGCAGTCGGCATATGTGTGCTATGAAACGCAGAAAATGCCGATTCTCAAGAAGATTTTCAAGGAGTATCCGCCCCACAGGGTGATTATATTCTCCTCGTCGAAACTGAAGGTGAAACAGCTGGCCCGCGAGATGCGCAAGCAGAACCTGAAAATCGCCGAGATGCACTCCGACCTTGACCAGACACAACGCGACAATGTGATGCTCGATTTCAAATCGGGAAAGACCAATGTGATTGTCGCCACCGACATCCTCTCGCGAGGCATCGACATCGACGACATCGAGATGGTGGTCAATTATGATGTGCCGCATGAGGCCGAGGACTATGTGCACCGCATCGGCCGAACGGCCCGCGCCGACCGCGACGGCAAAGCCGTGACTTTCGTCACGCCTGAGGATATGTTCCGCCTCCGCAAAATCGAACGCCTCCTGGAAAAGGAGATGCCTAAGGCCGAGGTCGACAAGGAATTCGGCGATACTCCCGCTTATAATAAGGACGTGTCAGGACGAAAGAAATCAGGCCGTCGCTCCGGAGGTAAAGCAGGCGGTAAAAGAAAATCTTCCGGCAAGGCTGATGCCAGACCGGAAGTTTCAGACAGTCAATCAAAAGAGGAGAAACCGAAGCGGAGAAGACACTGCGGAGGCGCTCACCGCAAGGCTGGCTCATCAAGCAATGCGAAATCAAGCACCTCTTCGGCTGAATCCACAAAGTGAAATTCCATCCCCTCGAGAAATTCCGAGGGGATCTCTTTTATATCCTTCTCATTTTTCCGGGAAAGCATCACGGTGCTGATTCCGGCTCGCTTGGCTGCAAGCACCTTCTCCCTGATGCCACCCACAGGAAGCACCTTGCCTGTCAGAGTGAGTTCTCCAGTCATGGCGAGACGCTCACGCACCCTGCGTTTGGTGAATGCCGAGGCAAACGACGTGAGTATTGTGATTCCGGCCGAGGGACCATCCTTGCGCACAGCACCCTCCGGCACATGCATATGCACATGCGCATTATTGAGAAGCTTGGACTCAATGCCAATCTCACCGGCATGTTTGCGAATATAAGACATTGCAATTTCGGCTGATTCCTTCATCACATTGCCGAGATTGCCGCTTATATTCAATTTGAAATCCTTGCCGGGGGCCACGGAGGACTCTATGAAAAGCACCTCGCCGCCGACCTGTGTCCAGGCAAGACCTGTCACCACGCCTGCGGTCTCATTATTTTCATATTCATCGCGGAACACCTGCTGCGGTCCAAGATACTCCTCGACAATCTCCTTTGTGATAACAGCCGGAAATTCCTTATGCGAAGCCTTCAGACACGCCTGCTTGCGAATCACGGCCGCTATCTTCTTTTCTAGCGAGCGCACGCCGCTCTCGCGGGTATATTTGTCGATGATTGTAAGGAGTGCCCCATCATCGAATGTCATCTCATTCTCCTCAAAACCATGCTCGCGCAGATTCTTGGGAACAAGATGGCGCCTGGCAATCTCCACCTTCTCCTGCTCCACATATCCGTCGATAGGAATGATCTCCATGCGGTCGAGAAGTGGACCGGATATTCCGGAAATGTCATTGGCTGTGGCTATGAAGAGCACATGGGAGAGGTCGTAGTCATGGTCGATGTAATTGTCGTGGAATTTGCAGTTCTGCTCCGGATCGAGCACCTCGAGCAAGGCTGTGGAAGGGTCGCCCTTATAGTCGGCTCCCATCTTGTCAATCTCGTCGAGCACAAGCACCGGGTCGCTCGTTCCGCACTTCTCCAGGGCGGAGATGATGCGGCCGGGCATCGAACCGAGATATGTGCGGCGATGGCCGCGGATTTCCGCCTCATCGTGCACGCCGCCAAGGGCCACCCTCATATATTTGCGGCCCATTGCCTCCGCTATCGACTTGCCAAGCGACGTCTTTCCTACTCCCGGAGGTCCGTACAGACACAGAATCGGCGACTTCATGTCGTTGCGCAATTTCACCACTGCCATCTGCTCCAGAATTCTCTCTTTCACCTTCTTTAACCCATAATGATCGCGCTCGAGCACACGCTCCACGTCCTCGAGTTTGAATTCGGCGCGGTCGCAATGCTGCCAGGGCAGAGAAAGGAATGTCTCCAGATATGAATATTGCAGTGCATAATCCGGGGAATTCGGCGGATACCGGAGCAGACGCTTCAGTTCCTTCTCGTAAGCCTCGCGGGTTTCCTCGTTCCATTCCTTGGTTTCGGCCTTTTCATTGAGCGCAGCCACCTCGGGGTCAAGGCCATCGGTGAGCTCATCCTGGATATTGCGCATCTGCGAACGTAGGAACTCATCTTTCTGGCGCTGGGAAATCTCCTCGAAGGTGCGCGCATGGATGCTCTGACGAAGCTGGAAAAGCTGGAGCTTGGTCTGAAGAAGGGTGAGGAACTTAACCCTTCGCTGCGAGAGGTCATCGATGGAGAGCAGGTCGAGCAACTCGCGGGTGGTGAGCGAACTATTCTGCATCATGAAACTCAGACTGCGCATCGTGGCTTCATTGAATGTGGAGAGCATCTCCTCAATCTGACGACGGCTCTCCTCCGGAAGGAATTGCAGCAACGCACGATACACATCATTGATAGCCTCCGTGATGACATGCTCCTCCTGCGTGATTTGCGGGATGAGTTTGGGAATCAATACATTGGCATAGACAAAAAGACGGTCGGGGTCGGGCATCACATCCCGGATTTCCGCTTGGTTGGCAGCCATGAAAAATGCTGTGGCTGTGCCATCGGAATTCGTCTTTACAGCGTTGATGAATCCAAATATGCCGACCTTGCCGGCCACTACATCCGTGGTATACGACATGCGGTGGTCGTCATCACTCTTTTCATCCGTGAATACCACCACCACCGAGTGCTCCTCATGTGCAGTGCGCGCCGCCTCGATTAGCCACTCATCGTCAAGGTCGATTGTAACCTTGGTGTCAGGGAAAAACACCTCATCATCCACAGGGATGGCTATCAGAGGTTCATCAAGCTCATACTTCTCGGTCTTGCCGCCGAAAAGAAGCCTCTCCACTCCGGCGCGCTTCGGCATCAGCTCCCTATATATGGAATCTTTGCCCGACTCGGCAAGAGCCAGCACCGTGGCCACTATGTCAAGAATAGATTTCTTCTGCATGTAAAATAGTGATTATCACAACGATTTGACAAATCTTGAACCGTGCATACACAGTCAAGACAACTCCCGCAAACCATGAAAGTCTCTGAAAATGCTGAAAAGTTCCTCTTGTGGTTTGCGAGAATTTTTTGCTAATTTTGCAAAATTACTCAAATTTTTCGATATGAAGAAAAATGTGCCCCCTTTCAGATTTAAAAAATTCGAGTGCAGTCATTCGCGAAGCAGCATGAAAATCGGCATCGATGCCGTCCTGCTCGGCGCATGGATCAATGTGGAGGGGGTGCATTCTGTGCTGGAAGTGGGTTGCGGCTGCGGTGTTATCTCCATGCAACTCGCCGAGCGCCTGAGCGACAGCACCGATGATTTCCACATTGTCGCGATAGATATTGACCAGCCCTCAATAGAGGAGGCTTCCGGCAATTTTTCCAGATGCCCATGGAGAGCAAACCTCAAGGCCATCCACATCGATTTCCTGAAAATGGCAGCATTGGATCTCTGCAAAGAATCGCTTGAACCGGATAAGGATGAACCAGGCAAAGACGAGAAATCCTATGATCTGATTGTCTCGAATCCTCCCTATTTTGAATCGGGCATCACGAATCCCGACACGGCGCGTCTTCTGGCGCGACATCAGAGCGACCTATCGCCCATATCCCTGATAAGACACGCGGCAGATATGCAGAAAGAGAGTGGGAGAGTGGCGCTTGTCCTGCCGATAGAGCAGAGTGAATCCACTATAGAGGCAGCCGCAGAAGCCGGCTATCATCCTATAAGACGCACAGATTTCCGCGGTCATCCCCACGCCCCCTGGAAACGCTCCCTCCTCGAATTCGCCAAGCAATCTGCCCCATCAATCGGAAATAATCCAATCCCGAAAAAAGAAGATAATGCCTTGTCCTGCGAAGCAGAGAATCTCAAAGATAATGGATTGGCATGCAAAGCACAGAATCTCACATTAGAGGCAGAGCCTGGCATACCATCGGAAGAGCATCTTCGCCTCTGCCGCCGCTTCTATCTAAAATGGTAAAAGCCAAGCCTCCATGCCATGCTTATAAATAAATATCCCAAAAGCTCTGCGCAATCGGTTTGCCGCGCCTTTGTTTCCGGGCTGAGGCGGAAGCTAAGGCAATTGTTAATTTCACTTAAATGCAACTTATTGCATTCATTAATTGTTTGAATTTTAAAGTTTTTTTGCTAATTTTGTTTGTGCGGAATTTAAACCGATATGCCAACAATCGGTCTAAACTTCACAAAGCAAGAACCGGATATTCTCCTGAGATTATTCCCGGAATCAAAGGAACATCCCTATAGAATAAGAGAGTATCCCCTACAGTAAAAGAACATTCACTCCTCTAACTCCTAATGATATGAGAAAATTTTTATTGCCATTAGCCCTTGCGGCGCTCGTAATTCCCCAGCTCCAGGCTCAGGAATACGATGACATATACTATAATCCGAAACAAAAGGAAACGAAATCCGGCAAGAAGCAGCAGTCCTATTATATAAAGGACTTCAGCAATGTGGATGTCGACACATACAACCGTCGCGGCGAAACCTACTATTCATCGCCCGTTGATACCATCGGCGCCCGCGCCGAGGCCGGCGAAGATTTCGTATACACTTCCCAGATTCAGAAATATTACAACCCCACTATAGTGGTGGACAATAGTGACATCCTCGGTGACATTCTCGACAATTCCTATGGCAATGTGGAGATTGTAATCGACAATTCCGGCTATCCCACTTTCGTGCCCGTGTATGCATATAATCCCTACTGGGTGCCATCAAGTTGGAGATACTCATGGACCTGGGGTCCGTCGTTCAGTTGGTCGTGGAACTGGGGACCATCCTGGACCTGGGGACCCGCCTGGTCGTGGTCCTGGGGACCATCCTGGACCTGGGGACCCGCTTGGGGTTATACCGGCTACTATCCCGGCTATTGGGGTCCGGCTTATTATCCTCCCTACCGTCCAGGATGGGGCAGACCCCACTATGCCGACTGGCGTCCCGGACACAACCGCCCCATGCGTCCCGGCAGCAATTGGTCGCACAACACCCGTCCCGGATATGCCAACACCCGTCCCGGATATAGCGGCGGTGGCAACGGCGGCGGCATGGCAAGCACCCGTCCAGGATATAACTACAACGGCTCGAACAGCGTAGGTCGTCCCGGCAACACCCGTGGCCATTACGGCTCCACAACTCGCCCCGGCTCCAACAACCGCTATGAGATGAACCGTGAGAACAGCTCGCTCCGCGGCCAGCATATGAGTTCCTCCACCATGCAGTCTACCACTCTTAGAGACAAAGAGAACGGTCTTGGCACAGGCAATTCCGGCACTCGCTATCAGCGTAACCAAAACAACCGCTTTAGCGGAAGCGCTATGCAGAAAACCGACCGCGCTACCACTACCAAGAGGAACCTAGACAGAACCGGCTCGAACAGTTCTTCCGGCAATCGTACCTATAATTATAACCGCAGTCTTAACAACGACCGCGTGTCGAAGAGCACAAACTCCGGAACCACCAACCGCAGTTATAACTCCAACCGCAGCTATAACTCTAATTCCAACCGCAGTTA
>CAJLTZ010000026.1 GCA_905209725.1 uncultured Muribaculaceae bacterium | reverse complement strand
ATATTACCAAAAGAATCGGCAACTTTTTCAGGTTGCCGATTCAACTTTCTTGGGGAATCGCTTATCCCGAACTCGCGTTCTTAGAATGTCGCGACATACAAATACATACCGGAAAACATGGCCAGCTATTTTCAAGCACATATGGAAGTCCTCATTCCTTACAAGCTGACTATCATAATCGGCTCTAAAAAAATCCGCGACGTCGATGGCGTCGCGGATTTGATTTCTTATAAACTAATCGGATTTTTTTAAGTTAAGCGTTCGAATGGATGTCGATTTTCCGGAGTCCGCTACCCACTCTTCCAATAGGTAGTCCGCTAATGGTGTGTCTGTAAAATCAAAGAATGGATTGTTTATAAAAATGAGGGCGAATTAACGGTAGTCTTTCAATATCTCACGCAGGCGCTTGCGTGTGGAGAAGATGTGGCTTTTCACGGTGCCCAAGGGCATCTTCAAAAGCTCGCTGATCTCCTCATACTTGTAACCCGCGATGTGCATGTTGAATGGTACCCGGAATTCGGTGGGAAAGCCGGCGAGAATTGCGCTTATCTCGTTGGCCGCAAAGACTCCGTCAGGGGTCTCGATCCCTGAATCCTGAGACATGTTGAGATGAAAGAGATCTTCGCTGGTGTCGACTACAATTCCTACTTTGGCATTGCGCCGGCAATTGTTGATAAAGATGTTGCGCATGATGGTCATCATCCAACCGCGAAGGTTGGCGTCGTCCACAAATTTTTCCTCATTGCGTAAGGCTTTCAATGTGGTCTCCTGCACCAGGTCCTGCGCCTCTTCCTTATCAGCAGTCAATTTCAATGCAAAGGAGTAAAGATTTCCTTGCATTCCAACTACAGAGGATGTGAAGGCTTCGTTTCTGTCCATTAAATAGTGGAAATTTGTGTACTTTTGTATTTATTCCACGCTTTCGTTGCATTGCGTAAGCTTGAAATATTTACGCGCCAAAATTAAAAATTTATTCTTGCATTTCCAATAAAAATCGTATAAATTTTTACCTCGTGCAATACATTGCACCATTCTATAACCTTTTTTACACCATTTTGCTCATTTTTTCTCTTTGAGCACCTCTACCCTCACGAGTTCTATCTTCGTTGTAGACATCTTTTTAATCGTGAATTTAAGGTTGCCGATCTCGAACTCATCGCCCTGTTTAGGGAGTGCCTCAAGATTTTCGAGAATATAGCCGGCGATGGTGTGATAATCCTCGCTTTCGCGGATATCGAGTCCGAATTCCTCATTGATGGTGGAGATTTCCACTCGCCCGGAGAACATATAGATTCCCTCGCCAAGCGTACGGGCCACAATCCGCTTGCGGTCGTGCTCATCCTCTATCTCGCCGAAGATTTCCTCCACGATATCCTCGAGTGTGAGCAGGCCGGCCGTGCCTCCGAATTCATCCACCACAACGGCCATGCTGCGCTTCTCCGCCATCATGCGGCGCATCATCTTATTGGCAAGCATGGTTTCGGGCGTGAATATCACCGGCTTGAGCATCTTGCGCCAGTCGGCGTCGGCATTGAGGAGTTCGGAGACATGGATATATCCCTTCACATCGTCGATATCCTCATCGTAGACCACAATCTTGGAAAGGCCCGTGCGGATGAAGAGGTCGCGCAAGCCCTCGCGCGTGGTGCCGGCTATGGGCACTGCCACAATCTCATTGCGCGGAGTCATGCATTCCACCACTTCGGTGTCCTTGAAATCCACGGCACGGCGGAATATCTTCACCTCGTTTTCCACGGCAAGCACGCCGGTATTGTCATGCACCGACTGGCGCAGATACGTGTCGAGCTGATCCATGGTGAGTCCCGACTCCGACTGCTCCTCGCCTCCGAGGCCGAAGAGTTTCATCAGCCCCTTCGAGATGGCCGACACGAACCACGAAATAGGATAGAGCACCAGATAGATCAGATAGAGCGGCAACGCAAGAAGGCGCATCATGAAATTCGGATTGATACGGAATGTGCTCTTGGGAAGGAACTCGCCTGTGAGCAGGATCACGCCTGTGGAAAGCACCGTGTTGGATATGAGCACGAGCGCCTCGTTGCCCTTGAAGATGGTCTCGAGCCAGGGGTTCACGAGCGCAGAGAAGGAGAGACCATAGATTACGAGCACCACATTATTGCCCACAAGGAGCGTGGAGATAAACATATCCTCATGGCGGGAGAATCCGCGGATTATCCTGTCGACGATTCCGCCGCTGGCGGCGTCAATCTCCATGCGAACGCGGTTGCTCTGCACAAACGCAATCTCCGTGCCCGAGAAGAGGCCGGAGAATACTATCGCTATCAGCGTGATTATTATGGCTAATGATGGTGCTAATTCCATTTCAATCTATTTTCACTTAATATTCGCCGCCAATGCCACATTATTGAAGGGAATCCAATGCCGTGCTGCCTGATGGCCCGGCCGCCGGCTGCGGGCCTCCGCTCATTGCCTCACGGTCGATCGGGAAGATTCCCTGCGGCTTGAGAATGCGGTAGGAGGAGAGTTTCTCGTCGCTCTCAAAACCGATTCCCTCGAGCACATGGGTGGTGGTCTCTATATGTATAAACGTATCGCTATATATAATTCCGCGACGCTGGTCCCAGAAAAGGCGTTCGCTCTGGAAAAGGTCCTTGGGCACCTTGGTCATCTCCACGTGTCCCATCAGTTTCCAGATGCGGAGGTCTTTCAGATAGCGGGCCGAGTCGGCCGCCACTGTGGCCACCACATGGAACATCCTGTCGTATTTCTGCAGATAGAGGCCTTTGGGGAAGATCCAGTATGGGGTGTCCACCTCATCATAGACCTGCCAGAGGGGCGACACAATCTTATATTGCACCACTCCGGAGTCGCTTATCAGGGTGGCCACATTTTTGGTGGTCATCGTGGCCATTTTCTTTGTATTGAGCGAGGCGGCCACATCGATCTTGCGCTCCTCGGTACAGGCCGAAGCGCCAATCAGAAGCGCGAAGGCTCCGATCAGCAAAGTCCTGGCGCGCCGCATGCCGCGACACGCTCCGCCGCTCCGGCCCCGGCCCGGCTTTATCGGATCTTGCGCTTGAAGAACCATACCTCGTTGAAGTTCACGCCAAGGTTTACCATCAGGTAGTTCTCGGAAATCAACTGCTGCGGGGAGGCGCTGCGGTGCTTCCATTCCACGCCGAGATTCACCATCGTCTTTCCCTCCGGTGTCGGGAAACCTACGCCGCAGCTTATGCCATATTCACGCACTCCGTTGCCTCTTATCATCAGATAGTCGTCGCAATAGTAGGCGCCTAAGCGATAGTTCATTCGCTGGCCGTAGTTGCCGCGCTGCTTGGGCACATATTCGGCGCCTAAGGCATATTTGGTGCGGTTGCGGAATTTCATTCCCTCGAACACTACCTTCTCGGGCTCCTTCTCGGAATAGAGGGCGGAATATTTGCAATCCTCCCAGCCCTGCCATGTGAAGTCGAATTCCACCGACAGGCGGCTCGACTTGGAGTAGGTGTAGGAGACGCCTGCGCCCACGGTGTGGGGCATATAGTATTTGCCCTTCATGCGCATGTAGGCCACGGTGTCGGGATATGTATCCTGGCTTGTTTCCTGGATGGTGGCCCAGGTTTTGCCGAGCATGGATTTCTTTGGACTGTAGGTCACACCGGCCACAATCTTATGGAAGCGGTTCCAATGGAAGGTGTATTGGGCGCCGGCCACTATGTTCCAGTCGCGGATATGCATCACGTGCTCGAATTTCGTTCGCGTGCCTCCGGAGGGGGAGGCAAACACGTCGTTGACGATATTGCCGAAGTTATAGCTCACGTTGACGCCCACCGAGAAGCCCTTCACCTTGCCGCTGACGCCGAGGTAGACCTCGTTGATGCCGCCCGAACCCTGGTTTTCCGACGTGCCGTGCTGGATTTCGTTGCCGAAGGCATATCCCACGGAGCTATAGGGGAGCATACCCACAGATCCGCCCATATATTTGCAGATAGGGAACTGCATGGTGACATAGTCGAGTCCGCCGCCCCAGGAGCGTTCCTTGGCGCTGCCCTCCTTACTCCAGATTGCCGACATGTCGGCGCCGAGGTCGAAGAGGAAAGTAAGCGAGTCGATGGCGGCATAGGAGGCAGGATTCATCACATTGATCTGCCTGCCTGAGTTCATGGCGTATCCCACGCCTCCCATCTGGCGCTGCATGGATGTGGCGCGGTCGCCGAGGATGCCGTAGCCATACATCGAATATGGGCTCACATCCTGCGCCTTGGCCGCTAACAGGGGGAAAAGCATCGCCAGGATGGCGAGCACCGGTTTGCATTTATTCATGTCGAGTGTCATTGTTATAACTGTAAATTCTGGCCATACCGCGGGCCACGGCCTCGCGGTCCTCCTCCACTTGGATTTCCTCCTCTCTTAGCAGATGGGCGATGATGGCCGCATCGCCCCCCGTGATCACAAGCCGCACCTTGCCGAAGCGCTCCAGGGCCCTTCGCCAGGCGCCGGCTGTTTCCCACGCCGCGCCGCGCACGCAGCCGCAGCGGATGGCTGTCTCGGTGTCGCAGCCATATTCCGGCAGCGCTCCCTCTTTGTCCACTTCGGGGAGCAGGCTTGTGCGCTGCGCCAGGGCGCCGAGACGCATCTTGATGCCGGGGGAGATGTTGCCGCCAAGGTGACGGCAATTGTCCACAATGTCGATTGTCATCGCGGTGCCGGCGTCGACAAGCATCACCGTCTCCCCTTCGCGTGCCACCCCCACGGCTCCGGCAAGTCGGTCGGCGCCGAGTGTGGCCCGGGGGTAATCCTCTTCGATGGGCACGGGGGTTTCGGCGTCAAGGATTAGGACACGCAAAGCGGGCTCGATGCCGGCCAACTTCGCGCGAACCGATTCGGCATCAGGGCCGACGCTGCATACCACGGCGCCCTCCGGCCGCCATGCCTGCAGCAACGCCGTAACCTCAGCCTGCCAGTCGCTACGCACAAAGCGGCGGTCAATCTCGCGCTCCCCCTCCAGCACTGTGGCTTTCAGCGCCGTATTGCCGAAGTCGAGGGCGAGAAGCCTGCCCGTGGTAGCATTATAGTCCCCTTCGCTCATGATTTGCTCTGCTCCTCAGCCTTGCGCTGACGCTTCGCCTCGCGGCCTAACATCCAGGAGGCTATTATCTGAATCAGCGCACCCACCATCGTAAACATAATGGTGTCGCTGAGCATCTTGTTCGTCAGAATCTCTATGGGAAGGTCCCATGTGCGGTAAAACCAGAAGGCGGCGCCGAAGATGAATGCGAATCCTGCCCACACCTCCATGCGGTGGAGACGGCGGATGCGGAATCCGCCTGTGCGGTCGCAGGCTCCTATCACACGTGCTATCGTATAGAGAAGCGCGCCCACGGCATAAATCCATTTGAAGGCTGTGAGCCAGCCGCTCGTTTCGGGCGTCACAATCGGCGCTATCAGCCCGGCAGCCACCAGGATGAGCCCGAACGACGCGAGACCCTCGGCCTGGCGGAGTGTCTTCTCCGTGATGCGCGGTTGTTTCCCCGCGTTTTCCCCCATATCACCCTTGCGTTTTCCTTTTGACATCTTGAAGTTGTTTAAACTTAATTGTCCTGGCCACAGAGCATCGTTCACTTAAGCACGTAAACATCCTCTGTGGGTTTCTGCATACGGTATTCTTCGCGGGCGAGCTGTTCGAGTTGCTCGCTGTTTGTGAGAAGGCGCTCCCTCTGCGAGCGGAAATACTCGGCGGAGTCGTTGCACGCCTTTATCTCCTCCTTGAGGGCTTTAATCTCCTCGTCGTATTGCATATTATAGCGCCAGGACGCCTCCTCATTGAAGAAAAGCATAAGCACCACTACCGATCCGATGAGGAGCAGCATGATGTGCGAGCGGCGCCGCACCCAGAAATTCATCCTTTTAGTCCTTTTACCCATATCAACTTGCAAAATTAATGAATCTCCCCAATTATTCAAAATGAAAAATCCCAGACCCGCCTACGGATCTGAGACACCATGCATTTAACATACGAAATACGCCGCGATTACTTCCCCAGATTCTTCGCATCCGGCGACATCGCGAAGTTAAGATACATCAGCCAGTAAGGGCCATATTTATAAGATTCAGAGGTGCGACCACCCCCCTCAAAGCCACTGTAATCCCAAGTGTAATAATCCTTATAGATTGAGCCGAACCCGATTTTTGCATCTGAAGGAAGATTCGTGCTATCGCATTCGAAGCGGATCACATCATCCTCTGATACTCTGAAAACCATCTCCTCAATACCTGTAAGAAGTATATCCTCTCCATTATATTGCATCATCGGATAGACACATATCTTCGCGTTGAGATGAGAGTTTGAACCGCTATAGGAATCCTCATATATCTGATTGCCTGCTTCAATTTTGAAAGAACCTGCGTCATCGATTTTTGTGCCTTTGGCAACAGTGTTCCTACCCCACGTCCATTCAACCGAACCATCAGGGAAATAATCCACGTAAGAGGGATCTGAAACACCATACCCGCCGTCACCAACAGTTTTCCCATTCATATAGAACTTCACTCTTAGACATTCCTGCCCGTTATCGGAAGTGGTTTTCTCACCATATTTCTGCAAGAATCCGGTGTCCGGGTCAAAACTATCTTTGGAACAGCCTCCCAGAATCGGAGTCAGAAGCAACATACCTATTATAATCCTTTTCATTTGTCGCATTTTTATCGGGGTATTGTCATTTATTCTTCTGTGGCGTGAGTACAAGATTACTGATATACGCCTCCGTCCAACCTACTCCGGAAGATTTCGTATGAGCCAGCTTGTTGAGGTTGATTCCGTAAGGATTCGTAACATTGAAGTTATAATACGTAGTACAATCTGTCTCAACCTCGCCAAAATCGTTGACGGCATATAGATTCTTATCCTCCTTTAATATAAATTTGATGTAGCACTCCATATCTGTATCATAATCGGAAGAGGAATATTCCGTATCAGGTCTTCCATCTATCGTATTGCGCAAATCCAGGCCACATGTAAATTTATCGTTTCCTTTTACCGATTCCATATAATCAATATTCACAAACGGAATGATAACCAGAACATCACAAGTGTCTCTCTTGTGAGTCATCTCATTGTAAAATCTCGCATTCTTCACATAACGTCCTTTTAACCATTTGTGATAGACCTTTTCCGTATGAACAGGGAATAGATTTTCAAACCACACAAGGTCTGGATCGAAAAAGGTCGAGTCCTGCATCACTATCCTGCATTCTGTTGGCAATACAGGCGCATCCGGACTATCGGAATGAAGGATTCCGTCAGTAGTGAATCGGAGCATCTTCCCTTTGATGCTGTCACCAATGGTGACGTGCTCTCCTTTCTGGAAAAGGGATTTAATGTCAGCTGATGCCGACAGTGAGCAAAATGCAAATAATGCACAAAATGCTACTTTTATGATGTTTGATTTCATTTTCAATCGTATATTTATCATTTAACCAAAACTCTTCTCCCTTTATAGATATATATTCCGGGATTGATATCGGTTCTTTTAACGGGCCTGCCATATATGTCGAAGATGGGAGTATCTGTAGCTTTAGAATCATTGATTATGTCGTCAATGGAATCAAGGTATTTCGAGTCCGGCGACATACTGAAATCCAGAAACATCTGCCAGTTCGGCCCATACTTATAGAACTCTGAGGTATCAATTCCTATAATTTCACCCTGTCCATTATTTCTCCAGGTTGAATAATCTGTATCTATGGGACCGAAACCGATCTTTGCCTCCGAAGGCAAATCGGCCTTATTATTATCGAATCGGATGATTTCATCCGACGATGCCCTGAAAATCAGGTCATCCCAATTAATGAGGAGAATATCATCTCCATCATATTGCATCATTGGATAGAGGCTTGTATTTGAGCTGAGATGTTCAACGGTTCCGCTATAATAGTCCCTATCAACCACAGTTCCAGCCTTGATTGAGAAAGAACCGGCATCGTCAATTCTTGTGCCTTTAGCGCCGATATTATCACGATAATCCTCTTCTCTCCATACCCACTCAACCGATCCATCAGGGAAATAATCCACACAAGTAGGATTGGGGATTCTATAGCCATTATCTATAACAGATTTGCTATAGATATAAAACTTCACTCTCGAACACTCCCTGCCATCCTTGGTGACGGTTTTCGTGCCATACTTTTCAGGAATCCCCGCGTAAACAGGAATCGACAAAAGCACTGCAAAGAGAGCACATACAATCCACAATGCATATTTCTTAACTGAAAAAGGTTCGCGAGTAGCCATAACCATCTCAATAATCCGTCAATATATTTTCGTATACTTAAAAATCAAATAACCTCCGGGTAATAGATCTCTCTCGAAATAATTTGGCATAGACCTTGAGTCCTTACAGACTACATGAGGTGTAAGTTCCAAGAGAGCAAAACCATCTTTCACTTCAATAATAAGATTTTTATAATTATCAGGATCATGACTTACTATAACAACGTAATATTCCGTATGCTCACTATCCGTGGACGTATTTTTCTTTGAATCCGTATTCAGATTATCAGGATCACG
Organism: uncultured Muribaculaceae bacterium; assembly: GCA_905209725.1. Lineage (GTDB taxonomy): Bacteria > Bacteroidota > Bacteroidia > Bacteroidales > Muribaculaceae > Lepagella. Next base: position 19,558 of record CAJLTZ010000026.1, on the reverse strand, counting down.
TTTTAAATAAGAAACCATGACACCTTTGAAAATTTCATCCTCTTTATCATATGCCGGTTCATTAATACTAACGATTCTTATCGGTGCATTAGTATTCGTTTGTGAAAACCCCGGTTTTTCAGTTGATGGCATTTCTTCTTTAAGAGGAGACTGATAGTTGTTGTCCAAATGCTGAATACATTGAACACGACAACCAAGAAAAACTCTTGAAAACTGTCGAATCTCCTCATTCACCTGCTGAATAGAGTACCATATCTGGTTCTTGACACCAAATCGATTGATTGGAGATGATATGTAAAATTCAGTGGCAAAAATACCATCCTTTTCGCTTGGGTTGTCTGAATGTTTGCGTTGACAATATGTCCAATATTGTATTTCCTGAGCACCATATGCAAGCGCAGTAAAAGTTTCGAACCTCAGACGATTAATGTTAGGAGATGCTTGATAATCGCCTCCTCCATTTTCAAACTCCGTTGCCAGACATATCATTCTGAATGGCCGATTTGTCTCTATGGAAATTTGCAAGAATCGGTCTAAAAAACCATAAAGTCGTTTAAGTTCAGACGCATAAATAAATTTACCCCCAGCCTTGATTACGCCTGGATACAAGTCAAAAGACCAACACATCGGTTGGATTAATTTATCAACGGCTTTCAAATACTTATAGTAATTCGAATTTTCCCCAGCCCATGGTCCTATCCAACCTTTACTATCGGCCGCGGCCAGATTTATATGTAACTGTCGAACCGGAAATTTAGAACGACAGTTAAAAATCATCCTATTTCTGGCAATCTTATAAGTTTTTGTATATGGGCCTTCAACGCATGTCGATAGATTAATTAACGGATTCCCACTTTCAACAAATTTCTCCCATGTCGGTTCATCACCAACTCCAATTCCGGTTACAAACGGTTGTTGTACTGTATAATTCATACGAACATTATAAGAAGAAGCCACTGCGGAATCATCAAATGCAAATTGGTAAATCTTATCATCATAAGATCGGATCAAACTCGCATTATTTACAACGAGACCGACTCCGGTGTTTAACAAAGCCGGTTTGAATTTTGATGTCAATGCACCTGATGCTACCTCTGCATCATTGTTATTGTATTTCACCGGTGTACTGCCAGCACTAATCCCGCAATCTCTTGCAGTCAAGAACTCAGACCTGACAGGCTCCTTATAATTTACACAAATCGTCGATCCAAGAATAGGGAATTCCCCGGGACTTGGACTTACATATTCCGTACCATCATTTTGGCTCACAACTACAATATTGTCAGCATCTTTCAATTTCGTGGTTCTATCAAAATCATTCTTACTCATAATTTCTTCATATAAATAGTAATGACATAATTATTCATATCTAAAAATAACCCAGCCGCCAGGAGTTAATCTTCTCGTTATTTTCAACCCATCACTTGTCGACAAATCAGTTGTAAAAACTGCATGTGGGGTTTCCTCCACGATCTTCCATATCTTGTTAAAATTCAGAGTTACTTCTTGTGTATCCGCAATATCATGATTGACAATGATCAGATAGTTTCGCGTCTTATTTTTATATAAAACGTAAAGTATACCTTTGCTTCCGCTTGTAATGGAATCGCAAGGTCCAAAAGAAGTTCCTGTTCCGAAATTGAAATTTTCAATCCCAAGATTACCTGAATTTCGTATATCTACCGGTTGACCGCCTAAAAAGATATGAGTAAAACTCCTGATTTCCGCGATTAAGGATTGGACCTCATACCACATAGAAGTTTTTTCTCCATTTATTGCTATTGGAGAATTAGTTATAGATGTACTTGCTGTGCTTGGGCGCTGCTGATATGAGGTAAATATTAAACCCTGAGCACCATAAGCGAGGGCTGAGTAGCATTGTAAACGCATGGATGCGGGAGTTCCCTCATGATAACCAGCAGAAGTTTGAACTTTCTCACATTGGCAGAACGTCCAAAATGGATGTCCGCTTTCAAGAGAAATCTGTCTAAGATCTCGCAGCATTTTATAGAAAGAGCCATAGTAAATCGTTGGCACTGCAGACGTATTATATGAAACCGGATCATAGTCATTTGACCAGATCATAGGCTTAATCCCGGATGTCTCTTCGTCTTGCTGTACAAGATCCTTTGCGCCAGACGATGTCTTGATATAGTATGAATAGCCTTGCAGACACCTCAAATAATCAAGATACGAATAGCAACTATCCGTATATTCGGTTGAAAGGCCTTCAAGAAGTTGCATATAGATCAGATGGTTTGGATCATTAGCAAGAATCTGATTATAGAATTTTCGAATAGTTGAGATTTGATTAAACTTAGGAAGACGTGCAAGATACCACCCTGCCAAAGTCGCGAATGACTTATACATATTCACAAAATTTGCACAATGTGCATCTTCTATAAGCTGAGCATTCCCTAAAATCATTTTAAGGCCTGTCCCTTCCATCGCTTTCAAAAGAGTCGTGATAATTGACGCACTCATGGATTGAATTGCGTAATTGAACCCGCACTCTACCGCAGTTTTACAAATTCCGTTCAACTTTGTTTGATCCACGGTTGTTGATTGCGAGGAATCATAATTAAACAACTGGGATGCGACAATCGGGAATTGTCCGGGGGTCTGATTTTCGTATATGTTATTCATAAGTCAAATATTTTTATCAGTCATAACAAAAGCCTTCTATCAAATGTTCGCCATTATTTTTAAAGATTGTATGTTTCCTTCGGTAATATATCCATCATTAATATTCCTCCAATTAATCATAATCATTATTTATGATGTTTTTCATCATTCGCATAACTCAACAGGCATGAATTCCGTTATATTTAGACAAAAACTTAATGCTTTAGAAACAGTATAGTAACAACTCTATGAAAAAGATAATCTTTGCGATCTTGGCATCACTGCTGCTTTTTGGAGGATGCTCTAAGAATGATGGTCCGGAATATGACAAACCCGATAACGGCGGAGTGGATAATCCTAATGAATATGTTCCTGATCCGGATGGCACTGTTAAAATCACAATGCTCGCCGGCGACCAGACTTCCCTTGACGGACTCTATATCGACGCCGACAATAATTTCCACGGCGACGGCTGGATGATCGCCCCGCTCGGAGAGATGAAAGGACTCGGAAACGTGAAGAAGATACCATTTGATGGTTGGGCGGAATCCGTGGCTGTAATTCCCGGACATAGCTATGTGGCTCATAACAAATCAAATAATGAGTATGTGAGGATTTATGTAATGAATCGCACCGATGCTTCTTCGCCGGATGCAGCGGGCGGTTTCTCAATCAAATATCAGAAGCCCTTCTACGGAGCGAATGAAAAAGTTGAGGTGGACTTGCCGAATGTGGTGTCACCTACAAAAGGCGGTCGACAACTGATTTCATTCAAAAACACCAGTATGATCCCTTTCAAGGTGGAGACTTCCGCTAACTGGATTCTCTTGTTACCCTCATCCACACGCGAACCATATTTTCTCCAAAACTGCATCATTATTGATTGCAGCCCCAACGGAGAAGATATAGACCGGAATGGCACCGTTACCATTACTAATATGTATGGTGAACAGGCAGAGATTCCTGTTACTCAGAAAGCTCACAAAGACTTTATTGAGCCATTATACGACTCTATATGGTTTAACTATTCTGATGAGGCACAGCAACGAGGAGTAATGGTCGGGACAGACATAGACGTGAATGAAATCAAGGTTGAAACTGACAGTGACTGGATTTCCGCAGCATTCCCAAAAATAAAACCAACCCCGGCAAAAACGGTGCGCTTTATTGATGGCACTATCGCCAGACATACATTCCTTAACGTTGTGGCTTATCCTGACCTTGTTATAAAAGTACCTCCATATATGAAACTCAACGAGTCGCTTTCCGGGAAAGTGACGCTATCATACGGGGATACGAAAGCGGTAATTAAAGTGGACCAATACGGAATTTCATTCAAACCGGAGAGTACCGATTTCAAATTCGATGCTGAAGAAAATCTTACCAAATACAACTCAGTTTCGACCAACTTAAGGATAGATGATTTGTATAAATTGAAATTCGACAAAATTGCTGATGGAAACACTGATTGGTGTGACATTGAGTATTACTGGAATAAAAGAAGCTTTGAAATATCTGTCGAGCCCAACCCTTACAAATCGGCTCGTTCTATGGATATAAAGGTCTTCTGTAAAGGCGTTCTGCTCACCACTTTGCATGTCAGTCAGGAAGGTGGTGCCAAATGGGGCAACAAATATTACTATTTGGATAGGAATAACACTACCCTCACTCTGTTCTATCCCATGCAGGCCAACTGTCAGGTAACGTCAAGCGCCGGCTGGTGCAAGGCCACAGCGTCCGGGGCTAAACTTGTAATAGATATTCCTAAAACGAATCAGAACCGCTCTGCCGTCATATCAATGTCAGGAGTGGATGCCAAGGTGTATATTTCACAGAGCAAATATGCAGTGGGCGACACTTATTCCGAAGGAGGCGTGACCGGCAAGGTTTCTAAGATGGAGAATGGCGAAGGATATATTTATCAGGAGATAAAACAGCGGATTGCCTGGTCGGATGAATATGTGTTGACTCCCGGCACTACAAGCATGACAGACGGCATGGCCAACACTGAAGCCATCAAGAAGTTAGCCGACTGGCAGCAACTCTATCCGGCATTCGCCGTGTGCGACGCGCTCAACAAAAACGGCGTCACCGGTTGGTATCTGCCTGCCCAGAAGGAATGCCCGGTAAATGCCGTGACAGTCAATGGCTCCGCCTATGACGTATGGTCATCGACCTCAAATGCCGCAAAATCAGCAGAGACGCCCAATGGCGGCCCGCTAAACAAGAAGGTAAAACTCCCGGTGACCCCGGTGCATAAATTCAACTACAATTTCTTCAAAAAGTAGACAATCCAGACATTCAACGCCGGCCTACAACGCCGGCGCATTTTTTATTCATATGCCTCATTCTGTTCCACGTCCGACTTTATTGTCATATTTCAAATTATGCACCGGCGCGTCGAAGAAAATGAAATTTGTGTATGTTCGCGGAATTTGGTAATTTTGCGGATTGAACAGCATTTGAGCTTCAAAAATGATTACACGCAAATATAATCTGGTCAATAACATCACGGGATGGGTGGTCTTCGCCATCGCTCTCGCCACTTATTGGCTTACCCTCGAACCCACCGCCTCCTACTGGGACTGCGGCGAATTCATTATCCAGGCCGACAAACTTGAAGTGGGACACCCGCCGGGCAACCCGATCTTCATGCTCACTGCCCGCTTCTTCGCCAATTTCGCCACTGACGCCGGCAGCGTGTCAGTGCTCGTCAACGCAATGAGCGGCCTGCTCAGCGCCCTCACAATCCTGCTCCTTTTCTGGACCATTACCCACCTCGTGCGCAGGCTCACTGTCCGCGACGACAACGACAAGGAGCTCTCGCTCACGCAGTATCTCGTAATCATGGGCAGCGGCCTGGCCGGAGCCCTCGCCTACTGCTGGAGCGACACCTTCTGGTTTTCCGCAGTCGAGGGTGAGGTTTACGCCTTCTCCTCTTTCTGCACGGCTCTCGTGTTCTGGCTTATCCTCAAGTGGGAAAACCGTGCCGACCAGCCGCACTCCGACCGCTACCTCATCCTCATCGCATATGTGATCGGCGTCTCCATCGCCGTCCACCTGCTCAACCTCCTCTGCATCCCGGCAATCGTGCTCGTGTTCGCTTACCGTAAGTGGAAGAACATGAATCTAAAGCGCTCGCTGTTAGCACTCCTCGTGTCATTCGTGATTGTGGCGCTCGTGCTCTTCGGCCTCGTGCCCGGATTCATCAAGATGGCTCAGCGCTTCGAACTCTTCTTCGTCAACACCCTTCACTGCTCATTCAATTCCGGCGCCCTTGCCTACGTATTCGTGGCCGCCGCAGTGTTCGTATGGGCCATCTGGAGCCTGCGCAAACAGAAGAGCGCCTTGATGATAAAGCTCTCCTTCTTTTCCGCCATACTCCTTTCCGGAATGCTATTCATCGGTTCGGGATGGGTGCTGGGCTGGATTCTTACCATCGCGCTCGGCCTCTGGCTCGTGTCGAAATGGTGTCGTCCCGTCCCCGTCAGGGTGCTCAGCATCGTGATGTGGAGCATCGGCGTGATTTTCGTGGGATATTCGAGCTACGCGCTCATCCTCATCCGCTCGAGCGCCGACACGCCGATGAACCAGAACTCCCCCGACAATGTGTTCGACCTTGCCACATATCTCAGCCGCGAGCAATACGGCGAAACGCCGCTCCTCTATGGTGAGACACTCTTCTCCGGCCAGCAGAAAGAACTTACCGGAGTTACCAACGACACAATCTCCGTGGCCGAGGACGGCAGCCCGATTGTGGTGACAGTGCCCCATTATCGTCCCGTGGTGAAGCAGGGGAAAGTGCTCTATGCCAAGGGCGTGCCCGGCGCCGAACCCAAGTCGGAATATAGTTTCCTCGACGAGGGGGAGATTGCCGAGAACGCACGTCTTGCACAGCGCGGCGGCGACTATTACGTGAAGAGCGACTATAAGCCCGAGATTCAGATGAATCCGGAGCTCAACATGGTATTCCCGCGCATCTACAGCCGCCAGCACCGTGACTATTACAAGAACTGGGTGACACTCGACACCGTGCCATCCAACCTCAAGGAGATCTACGCCATCGACGCCGACGGCAACGAGGTGCCCGAAATCGACCTCTCGGGCGAACCCTACATGAATCCCGCCACCGGCACGGTGAACTACCCCCAGCGCATAGGATACAAGCCTACCGTGGCTCAGAACCTGGCATATTTCTTCAATTACCAGCTCGTGCACATGTATATGCGCTATTTCATGTGGAACTTTGCCGGCCGCCAGAACGACGTGCTCAACCAGAACGGCGAACTTGACGCCGGCAACTGGATCACGGGCATCTCCTTCATCGACGACGCGCGCCTCGGCGACCAGGGCCTCCTTCCCAACGACCTCGGCAAGGACAATCCCGGCCACAACGCATATTATCTGCTCCCGCTTCTGCTCGGAATCATCGGCCTCCTCTGGCAGAGCTTCCGCGACAAGAGCGGCATCGAGCAGTTCTGGGTGGTGTTCTTCCTCTTCTTCATGACAGGCATCGCCATCGTGCTCTACCTCAACCAGCCCCCGATGCAGCCTCGCGAACGTGACTATGCCTTCGCCGGCAGTTTCTACGCCTTCGCCATTTGGATTGGCATGGGCGTGGCCGGACTCTGGCAGATGCTCCGCCGCATCAAGGGCATCAAGGAAGTATATGCCGCTGCCGTGGCCGCAGTCATCGGACTGGCAGTCCCCATACAGATGGTGTCGCAGACCTGGGACGACCACGACCGAAGCCGCCGCTATGCGGCCCGCGACTTCGCCATAAATTATCTCGAAAGCCTCGAGCCCAACGCGATAGTGTTCTGCAACGGCGACAACGACACCTTCCCGCTCTGGTATGCCCAGGAGGTGGAGGGCGTGCGCCCCGACGTGAAGATCATCAACCTCAGCTATCTGGCTTCCGACTGGTATGCCAACCAGATGCGCCAGCGAAGTTATGAGGCCGCACCCGTGGACTTCACCGCCAAACCCTCCGACTATGCCTATGGCCGCATGGATGTGACCCTTCCCGGCCGCGACACCGCTCCAGCCGACCTTATGGAGAGCCTCAAGCTCCTCTATGCCGGCAAGAGCTACGACAATGACTACGGTTATCCCACACTGCCAAGCAGCGTGGTGAGCATCCCCGTCGACAAGAAGGCGGTTATCGCACGTGGCCTCGTGGCTCCCGAAGACTCCGCCGATATCGTGGACGACATCGTGATTGACCTCGGCAGCGCGCCCTCCGTTCGCTCCAAGGGCTACATCAGCCTCAGCGAACTGCTGATGCTCGACATCATCGCCACCAATGCCGCCAAGGGTTGGCCAAGACCCATCTACTGGTGCTCCACCGTGGGCCAGGAATATCACCTGAACATGAGCGACTATATGCGCGCCGTGGGTATGACCCACCAGCTCCTTCCCACGATGCAGCCCGGTCTGCCGGCTCGTGCCGACCGCGGATATGAGGTGGTAAGCAAATACCGCTGGGGCGGCGCCGACAATCCCAAGGCTCCCTATTTCGACGAGACCGCCCGCCGCATGCTCATCTCCACACGCATGTCGATGCTCGACGTGGCTTCCGCCCTCATCGAACAGGGACAGCGCAAGGCTGAGGCCGGCGACATGAAGGGCTCGCGAGAAGCCTACGACAAGGCGCTTAAGGTGACCCGCCTGATGATGAAGAACCTACGTGAATCCACGGCCAAATACAGCACCACCGTATCGCTCACCCTCCCCGAAGTGCTCGGCACGCTCGGCGAACGCCTTAACGACCCCAAACTCAAGAAGGAGGCCACTGAGATCCTGATGCGCGAAACCGAGAGAATGGGTCAGTACGTGGTCTATAACAACGCCATGCGCATGAGATTCGGCAACCCGCAGCTCACCCGCGAGTCGCAGCTGATGCCTTACCAGCTCTGGCGCTACGTGGAACTCTACACCCGCTTCGGCGGCGACTCCAAGAAAATGGAGGCTCTGCTCAAGCGTCTTGGCACTTCCTCTGCCGAACTCCAGAAAAACTATCAGGCCGCTTATGGCGGTGGAGCCTATTACGAGGATGAGGAGGGTCAGGAATACTCTGAAGCCGACTATGTGAACGAACTCGCTGCGGCTGCCGCTACCGTAAATAAACTCGCGGCCATGTCGCCTACGGAATATGCCGCCCAGAGTGAGGACAACAAATATATCGACTCGATTTTCGCCGAGGCTTACGACCAGTACAAAGCCGCAGGCGTGAGCGAGGATGCTCTCCAGAACAATCCCGACATCCATGCCGTGGATATGGCCAGAAGCCGCCGTCTCGCTGAGGAGTATAAACGCAACCACCCCGGCCGATGAGCGAACTGACCGCTGAAGAGATTGCAGCACTCAAACAACTGCGCCGTCAGCAAGACACCCATTTCTGGGGACGTTGGATCGAATGTCCTCCGGCGTTTTTCCGCCGTCTGTATCCTCGCGGACTATTCCGAGTGAAGGAACCCGACGGGGCTAAGACTATCTATCTCACATTCGACGACGGCCCCATCCCTGAGTCTACTCCTTGGGTGCTCGACACACTCGACTCCTTCGGCATAAAGGCCACCTTCTTCATGGTTGGCGACAATGTGCGAAAGCATCCTGAACTCTATAAGGAGGTGCTTAGCCGCGGACACGCTGTGGGCAACCATACGATGCACCACCTCCGGGGATCACGCGTCACCACCAAGCGCCTGCTCGACGATGTGAAGGAGGCGTCGAAATGGATCGACAGCACACTCTTCCGACCGCCCCACGGCTGGATGCGTACTGCTCAGACAGAACTGCTTAACCGACATTACAGGATTGTGATGTTTGATGTGGTGACACGCGACTACAGTTCATGCCTTACCCCTACGGAGGTGTTCGACAATGTGCGGTTCTACTCCCGGCCCGGATCAATTATCGTATTCCATGACTCTCTCAAAAGTCTGCCTCGTATCCGGGAGGCACTCCCGAAAAGTCTGGAATGGCTGCTCAATCAGGGATTTGAATTCCGTCTGCTCAAAGGGAAGTAGGGGATTGGGGATTAGAAATTGGGAATCAGATATTTGGAATTTGGAATTAGGAATGATAGTGATGAAGAGAGTGCTGATAGTGGGTGCCGGCGGATTTACCGGCGGTTTCATTGCCGAAGAGGGTCTGCGGCGCGGTTATGAGGTGTGGGCCGGTGTACGTCGCACTACCGACCGCCGTTACCTTTCCGACCCGCGTCTGCATTTCCTCGAACTAGATTTCGATACACATGGCGCCCTCTCCGACGCGCTCCGCAATGCGCTTCCCGATGGAGAGAAATGGGATTATATCATCTACAACCTCGGCGCCACAAAAGTGATGCGTTATGCGGATTTCTCCCGCATCAATCACGACTATCTGCGCGCATTCACAGGCGCTCTGCAGCAACTCGACCTCGTGCCGGAGAAATTGCTTTATATGAGCAGCCTCTCCGCGCTCGGCCCCTATGGAGAACGCGACCGCCGTCCGGCCACCGAGGATATTATTCCTCAGCCCAACACCCGCTACGGCGCCTCCAAACTGAAAGCCGAGATATGGCTCGCCACCTCAGGCATCCCATACATCATATTCCGCGCAACAGGTATCTACGGACCGCGCGATCACGATTATTTCCTCGAGTTCAAGTCGCTCAAAAGCGGCTTTGATTTTCAGGTGGGGTTCCGCAGCCAAGCCCTTACATTCATCTATGTGGAGGATCTGGCTCGCGCCGTTTACGATGCACTCAAGAATGCGCCCACCGGCGAAACTTACAATATATCCGAGAGCCGCGCATATTCACAAAAAGAATTCCGCACCATTGTGAAGAAGGAACTTGGCAAGAAATTTGTAATGCCTGTGAAGCTTCCTCTCTTTATGGTGAAAATGGCCTGCTGGGTGTCGGAGAAATGGGCTGTGGCCCGATTGAAGACCTCCACTCTCAATAGCGACAAATACAGGATACTGCGTCAGCGCAATTGGCGCGTGAACACCGACAAGGCCCGGCGCGACTTCGGCTTCGAGGCCCTGGTGCCTCTCAAGGAGGGCGTGCACAAAAGCATCGAATGGTATAAGAAAAATAAATGGCTATGATTCCGGCTGAGCCTCTGGTGAAAATTCCATATGCGCTTCCCGACAGTCTGATGCGCGACACGGTGGTGGCCGGCGAGCAGATGCGCGGCTTTGTGCTTCAGGCTCCGGCTTCGCTCGCGCCCCAGATGGCTGCCGCCGAATCATCGGGACTCTCCGAAATGTCGTGGGTCTACCTCGTGTTCGCCCTGCTGTTCGTATTGGCGGCCTTCCGCTTCCGGAAAAGCCCGCGCTATTTCAAGGCGCAATTCTCCGACCTTGTGGACACCCGCATGCGTCACAATCTCTTCGACGACACCGTGAGCGAGACCTCCCTCACACTCATTCTCCAGGTGATCTGGGCCTGCAGCGTGGGCGTGTTCCTTTGGATTTGGGTGAGAATCGCCGCCTCTAACCCCGCCTGGAGTCTCAGCGTGCCCGACACGCCGGCACGTGGAATCGGGATTTGCGCTGCCGTGGCGCTCATCTATGAGATGGCAATGCAACTCGCCTACTGGGTGGTGGGAAACGTGTTTACCGACCGCGAACGCACGGCAAGCTGGCTTCGCGGAGCACGTGCCCAAAACTCCCTCGAGTGCATCCCTTTCCTCCCCCTCGCACTCCTCGCCATCGGCTATCCGGAATGGCAATATTGGATAGCCATCGCGTCCCTCTCCGTGTTCGTGGCAGGGAAATTTGTATTTATTTATAAAGGATTTCGCATTTTTTTCACCCAATTGAGCTCTTGGTTGCTATTTTTATACTACCTTTGCAGTCTGGAAATAGTACCGTTGTTGATTTCGGGAATTGCCGCCATACTTTTGTGTGGGGTTTTATTACAATAGAACTATGAAAATTAAGAAGATACTCGTTTCGCAGCCCCGTCCCTCCAGCGACAAGTCGCCTTATTTCGAGATCTCGAGGCAATATGGAATTGAGATGGTGTTCCGTCCCTTCATCAAAACCGAGGCCCTTACGGCCAAAGAATTCCGCCATGCCAAGGTGAATCTTGCCGACTTCACGGCTGTGGTGTTCACATCGCGCGCCGCCATCGATAATTATTTTCACCTTTGCGAAGAAACCCGCGTCAAAGTGCCCGACACTATGCGCTATTTCTGCACCACCGAGGCTATCGCCCTCTATCTGCAGAAATATATCGTATACCGCAAGAGGAAAATCTTCTTTGGCAATTCCGGCAAACTCGACGACCCTGCCCTGATTGCAGCCCTCGAAAAGAACAAGAAAGAGAAATTCCTCTTCCCCGTGAGCGACGTGCATAAGGATGAGGTCACCGTGCTCGACACCCACGGCCTCGATGTGACGAAAGTGGTGATGTTCCGCACCGTGAGCAACGATTTCACCCCCGACGAGCCATTCGATTATGACGTGCTCCTCTTCTTCAGCCCTGCCGGCATTGAGTCGCTGAAAAAGAATTTCCCCGATTTCAATCAGGACAGCGAGCATATCTATATCGGAGGATTCGGCCCCGTCACCGTGAAGGCCATCGAAGACGCAGGCCTGCGCGCGGACATCGCTGCCCCCAACGCCGAACACCGCTCGATGCCCGGAGCCCTCAAGGCCTTCATCGAAGACCTCGCAGCCAAAGAGTCTGAAGAATAATCCGTAAATAGGTAACCGGTACTTAGTAACTCATAACTCTGACTTCGTGCCTACATTTACTTCCAATTGACTTCATTATGAAGAATGTAACAGAGAGTATGTTAAGCCGCCTCTATCTCAAAGAGACGGCTTTTCAAAATTTAATGCAGAAACGCATTTTCAATGTGTTGCTGATCGCTACCCCCTACGACGCCTTTATTCTTGAGGAGGATGGCCGTGTGGAGGAACAGGTCTACAATGAATATGTGGCCCTGAATCTTTCCTCCCCGCCTCGCTTTACCAAGGTGGCCAATTATGCCGAGGCTTATGAAGAACTTGCCTCCAAGAAATACGACCTGATTATCGCCATGCCGGGCGTTGACGTGAGCGAGACTTTCCGCGAGGCCGTGCATATCGACGAACTCTATCCCGACATCCCGTTCGTAGTGCTCACCCCCTTCTCGAAGGAGGTGCGCCGCCGCATCGCCAATGAGGACCTTCGCGGCGTGGACTATGTGTTCAGCTGGCTGGGAAATGTCGACCTCATCCTCGCCATCATCAAGCTCATCGAGGACAAGATGAACGCCGAGCACGACATCAATGAGATTGGCGTGCAGGCAATCCTCTTCGTGGAAGACTCGATTCGCTTCTACAGTTCCATCCTCCCCTATCTCTTCAAGTTCCTGCTCAAGCAGTCGATGGAATTCTCCACCGAGGCGCTCAACGACCACGAGCGTATGCTCCGCATGCGCGGGCGCCCGAAGGTGCTTGTGGCCCGCGACTATGAGGAGGCCTGCGCCCTTGTGGACAAATATGGCGACAATATCCTCGGTCTGGTCACCGACGCCCGTTTCCCCGTGAATGGCGAGAAGAATCCCGACGCCGGAATGATGCTCGCCGAGTATATGCGCCGCAAACGCCCCTACACACCGGTGATTATGGAGAGCCAGGAGAGCGCCAACCGCAAGCGGGCCGAGGAAGCCGGATATGTGTTCCTCGACAAGGAGTCGAAAACTCTCCCCATCGACCTGCGCAATGCCGTGCGCAGACAGTTCGGCTTCGGCGATTTCATCGCCTACGACCCCGGCACGCACGAGGAGGTGGTGCGCATCAAGAATCTGAAGCAATTCCAGAAGGAGATCTTCAATATCCCCGACAACCTCCTTTTCCATTATTGCAGCAACAACAGCATCAGCCGCTGGCTCTATAGCCGCGCCATCTTCTCCATCGCCGACGTGCTCCGCAATTTCAATCTCACCGACCCTGCCGACGTGCCTATGGTGCGCAAGTTAGTGTTCGAAAGCATCGTGCGCTACCGGCGGATGAAGAATCGCGGCGTTGTGGCCGTATTCAATAAGGACACCTACGACGACTACAGCAATTTCGCCCGCATCGGCCAGGGCTCGATGGGGGGCAAGGGACGCGGCTTGGCTTTCATCGACCAGATTATCAAGCGCAATCCCATCTGCGACGACTTCAACGGCGTGCGCATCACTATCCCTCACACGCTTGTGGTTTGTACCGACATCTTCGATGAGTTCATGGACAGCAACGGGCTCTACCCCATTGCCCTCTCCGACGCCCCCGATGCCGAGATTCTGCGCCATTTCCTCAATGCCCGCTTCCCCGACAGCGTGCGGGAGGATTTCCTCGCGTTTTTCGACGTGGTGAAGCGCCCGATGGCGGTGCGTTCATCTTCGTTGCTTGAGGATTCGCATTACCAGCCATTCGCCGGCATCTACAGCACATATATGGTGCCTTACACCGAGGATAAGGAGGAACGTCTGAAGATGCTTACAGACGCTGTAAAGGCCGTATACGCCTCCGTATTCTTCGCCGACTCCAAAACCTATATGAATGCCACAAGCAATGTGATCGACCAGGAGAAGATGGCGGTGATTTTGCAAGGTGTGGTGGGCCGCGAACACGACGGTTTCTTCTACCCGAGTTTCTCTGGTGTGGGCCGTTCGCTCAACTATTATCCCGTAGGCGACGAGCAGGCTGAGGAGGGGGTGGCCGAAGTGGCCGCCGGACTCGGCGAATATATCGTTGACGGCGGCAAGGCGCTCAGATTCTCGCCAAAGCATCCCAACAAAGTATTGCAGACTTCCACTGTAGAACTCGCCCTTCGCGACACTCAGACCTATCTGTATGGCCTCCCGATGCGGGGCGTGAAGAGCGAGGAGTTCACTCCCGACGACAGCTTCAACATCGCCAAAATCAGCGTGGCCGATGCCTTCAAGACCGGTGCGCTGAAACATCTTGTCTCCACATTCGACATGAACGACCGCGTGATCCGCGACAATGAGTTCGGACCCGGACGCAAGGTGGTAACTTTCGCAAATGTGCTTAAGCACGACAAATTCCCCTTGGCCGAAATTGTGGACTTCATGCTCACCACCGGCCAGTATGAGATGGGACGCCCTGTGGAGATTGAGTTTGCCGGGAATATCAATGCCACGCCTACTGAAACGGGCTACAAAGGCACGATGTATTGGCTACAGATACGCCCGATTGTCGACAAGAAGGAGATGCTCGACGATTCTTTGACCGATGTTCCCGACAGCGATGTGATTCTCCGCAGCGACACGGCCCTGGGACACGGCATTATGGATGGCGTGCGCACGGTGGTGCTCGTAAAACCGGAGGCTTTCGACACACTTCACACGCGCGAGATTGCCGAGGAAGTGGGAGAAGTGAACGCTCGTCTCTCGGAAGCCGGAGAGCCATTCATCTTGATTGGTCCGGGACGCTGGGGCACATCCGACCCGGCTCTGGGAATTCCGGTGCGCTGGGCTCAGATTGCCGGCGCACGTCTCATCGTGGAACTCGCCATCCCGGGATTCAGGATTGAGCCTTCGCAGGGCACTCATTTCTTCCAGAATCTCACCAGCTTCGGCACAGGCTATTTCACCATCGATGAAGCTGCCGGCAACGGCCATATCGATTCCCGGTGGCTTGCCGACGCTCCCGCTGCTGAGGAGACTCCCTATCTCAAGATTATCCGCCTCAGCGAGCCCCTCGACATCGCCATAAACGGCCGCAAGTCGAAGGGTATAGTGCTCAAGCCCGGCATCCGCATAGATGCCGCCCCGGCCGACGAATAAGCCCTCAGACGAACAAGTAAAAGCCGCGACTCTTGGAGCCGCGGCTTTCTTTTATTGCTTTCAATCCTAATTGGTTCTATTGGTTCAATTCGCTTTATTTGTCGTATTGGGCGAAGTCGGCCTGAAGCATATCGCCCTTCTCGATAAGTGCCTCGTGGAGAGCGAAGGAGGCGCGGAGGTCGTGGGGTGTGTGGCCGCCGCTCTTCATTGCGAGCTTCAGATAATCCCACATCAACTCCTTATACATAGGATGAACGCAGTTTTCGATGATTGTTTCTGCGCGCTGACGCGGATCCTTGCCGCGGAGGTCGGCTACGCCCTGCTCTGTGGCAAGAATCTTCACGGAATGCTCGGAGTGGTCCACATGGGAAACCATCGGCACTACTGCGGAGATCTTTCCACCCTTCTGGATTGAAGGACAGGAGAAGATGGAGAGGTAAGCGTTGCGCGAGAAGTCGGCAGAACCGCCGATACCGTTCATCATCTTTGTGCCAAGCACGTGGGTCGAGTTGACATTACCGAAGATATCGAACTCGAGAGCGGTGTTCATGGCGATAAGGCCGAGTCGGCGCACCACCTCTGGATGGTTGGAGATCTCGCCCGGACGCATCACCACCTTGTCGCGGAAGAAGTCGATGTTGTCCATAAAGCGGAGCATTGCGTCGTCGCTGAATGTGAGGGCACATGTGGAAGCGAACTTACATTTTCCACGCTCCATGAGGTCCATCACTGCGTCCTGAATCACCTCGGTGTACATCTCAAACTGCGGGATGTCGGGGTTCTCGCCAAGACCGTAGAGCACAGCGTTGGCCACATTGCCCACACCGCTCTGGATGGGAAGGAACTCCTTGGGGAGCTTGCCCTCGCGGAGCTGCTGGGAAAGGAAGTGGCAGATGTTGTCGCCAATCTTCTGTGTGAGCTCGTCGGGAGCCGTGAAGGGCTTGATGCTCTCCGAAGCGTTGGAGGGAACCACGCCGATGATCTTCTTCGGGTCAATCTTCAGCACGCTCGATCCGATGCGGTCGCTCGGCTTGTAGATAGGAATCTCGCGACGGTGAGGAGGATCGAGGGGAATATAGTTGTCGTGGAAGCCACGGAAACTGTTGTGATAGTAGGAGGAATATTCGATAATCACCTTCTTGGCCATCTGGGCGATGGTCGGTGTCATGCCGAGGCCGGCGCCGAGGATTATCTCGCCGTTGGGGCTCATCTCTGTGGCCTCGATGATGGCTACGTCAATGTCGCCATAGAAACCATAGCGCAGGTCCTGCGAAAGATGCGAGAGATGAAGGTCGATATAGTTCATCTGGCCTGAGTTCACAAGCGCGCGGGCATCCTTCTGGCTCTGGTAAGGTGTGCGGATGGCTATCGCGTTGGCACGGGAAAGTTCGCCGTCAACGTGATCGTTGGTAGATGCTCCGGAGAACAGGTTGATTTTGAAGTCCTCGCCTTTGGCGTGAAGTTCTCTGGCGCGCTCGGCCAGTGCCACTGTCACTACTTTCGGCGTTCCCGATGCAGTGAATCCTGACGTTGCGATGTTGTCACCGTTCTTGATCTGAAGAGCGGCTTCTTCTGCCGTGATAAAAGGAATACTCATTGGTTATATAGATTTAAGATTTTTCGTGGAATTTACTCATTATCAGCAACTCCTGATTTTTGATTTTTTCTTTTTGGGCAAATTTTGTAACTTTGGGGAGATTTTCCTCACAGAGGACTATCTGACCCCTTTTCAAATTTCTGCACAAAAATAATAAAAATGTGCGAAAACTATCAAACAAATGAATACATTTTTTTTGCCCGAATCCGATAAAAATCACGCCGCCACGAAGCGGGTGCTTATAGAAACCTATGGCTGCCAGATGAATGTGGCTGATTCTGAAGTGGTTGCAGCGCAGATGGCGTTGGCCGGCTATGAACCTACCGAAAATGACGCCGAGGCGGCTGCCGTTCTGCTCAACACATGTTCGATCCGCGACAACGCTGAGCAGAAGATCTATTCGCGCCTCGCCTATTGGAATTCGTTGCGGCGCAAGTCGGGCAGACGTATTCTAATTGGCGTAATCGGTTGCATGGCGGAGCGTCTGAAGAATGAACTGATTGAGAAGCACGGCGTCGACATTGTGGCCGGCCCGGATGCATATCAGCAGATTCCTCAGCTTGTAGCGGAGGCCGAAACGGGAAATCCGGCTATCGACACGGAACTTTCCACCACGGAGACCTACCGCGACATAGTGCCCCGTCGCCTCGGCGCGGGCGTGGGCGGTTTCATCTCGATTATGCGTGGGTGTAATAATTTCTGCTCCTATTGTATTGTGCCTTACACTCGTGGCCGCGAACGTTCCCGTGAACCGGGCAGCATCCTCCGCGAACTGGCCGACCTCCGTGAGCGCGGCTATAAGGAGGCCACACTTCTGGGGCAGAATGTAAACAGTTATCGCTATCAGGATGCAGCCACAGGCGAATGTGTTTCTTTCCCGCAGTTGCTTGCGATGGTGGCTGAGGCGGCGCCGGATATGCGCATCCGCTTCACCACTTCCCATCCCAAGGATATGAGCGATGAGACACTGCGGGTAATCGCTGCCCATCCCTATCTGGCCCGGCACCTGCATCTGCCTGTGCAAAGCGGGTCGGACAAGGTGTTGAAACTGATGAACCGCAAGTATACCCGCGAATGGTATATGGACCGCGTGCGTGCCATCCGCGAGATTCTGCCAGATGCAGGCCTGTCAACGGATATGTTCACAGGTTTTCACAATGAAACGGAGGAGGATTTTCAGGAGACACTGTCGTTAATGCGGGAAGCCGGTTTCGACTCGGCCTTCATGTTCAAATATTCGGAGCGGCCCGGCACATTGGCGTCGCGAGAGATGCCCGACAATGTGCCGGAGGAAGTGAAGGTAGAGAGGCTCAACAGGATGATAGCCTTGCAGAACGAGTTGTCGCTTGCCAGCAACCGCCGCGACATCGGCAAGGAGTTTGAGGTATTGGTAGAGGGACGGTCGAAGCGTAGTGCCGACGAATATTTCGGGCGCACATCGCAGAATAAGGTAGTGGTATTCCCGCGCTGTGACGCCGAGCGCGGCCAGTTCCGCCGCGTCATAATCACCGACGCCTCCTCCGCCACCCTCAAAGGCCAGCTGATATAAAGTTTATGCGATTTTGCCGGTCTCGATTTCGGATGATTCAATACAAAATCATGATTCAGTCTTCGCTTTCGCGTTTGCCCCAGAGGAGTTTCTTGCGCAGAATTGTGGCGAAGTCGGTGTTCTGACGGCGAAGCACATTGATGCAGAAAGGAGCTCGCTCCACCATCAGTTTTGCGCCGCTTCCCGGCAGACTGAATGTGCGGCCGTCAAGACCCACATGACATTCCGCGCCGCGGCTCGAGATATGCAGGCACACCTTCGACCCGGCCCCTATCACCAGCGGCCGCAACGTCAGCGAATGCGGCGCTATCGGCTGTAGAATCATATTATGAAGCGTGGGTTCCAGAATCGGACCGCCGGCCGAAAGATTATACGCCGTAGAACCGGTCGGGGTCGAAATCACAAGTCCATCCGCAAGATAGTCGGCCACGAAATAATCATCGATATAGGCCTTCACATCCACCATCGACATCGTGTCGCCCTTCACCACAGCCACCTCATTGAGCACATACGGCCACATCCCTTCCGGCATATCCTCACCCGACACCTTCAGCAGCATCCGCTTCTCAGCCACGCCGATCCGCGCCACAATCACTCGAGCCAGTTCATCAACCTCATCGAGCGAATAACTGGCCAGAAAACCGAGATGCCCCGTGTTGATGCCGAGAATCGGCGTCTCCCGGTCAGCAGTCCACTGGGCCGCACGCAGAAATGTGCCGTCGCCACCGATGCTGATCACCACTGTGACTCCATCAGGAAACTCATCCACAGAATGCGCTCCCGGCGTCGCCACACCGCACTCAGAAAGATACGCGGCAAAATCGCTGTCTACATAAGCCTCCAAGCCCCTACGCTTAAGCGTCACAAAAAAATCCTGCAGCCGGTGAAGAAACCGTTCCTGACGGCGGTTGCCGTAAATAGCCACTTTCATATCCTGATATACCCAATCCCTCATTAGACCCCATCCCATAAAAAATGTTAATGCAGGGGCGACCGATTTTTGATGCA
>CAJLTZ010000025.1 GCA_905209725.1 uncultured Muribaculaceae bacterium | reverse complement strand
ATGAGGCACATCTGCGACCCCTGCGTTAACATTTTTTGTGGGATGGGGTCTTAATTAATCTACACATTCAGCAAGGTCTGCAGCGCGAGCAGGCGCTCACGGGAAATCTCCTCGTCGCGCAAGCGTCGGCCACCGGTGCTCACCACCTCATAACCATAGCGCTCCAGACTATGCACCACCGACGTCGGATCGTCGCACCGCACCCTCAGCATCACCCGCATCTTCCCCTCCTCGGCCGGATGGCTCAGCAGGTCAACAAGATGCACATCCACATCCTCAACAGCACGCGCTATAATCGACGCACTGTAGTCGGCCGGCGTACATTCAACCTCCACCACCGAGCAGTCGTCGCGGGCGGCAATCAACCGTCCCAATCCCGCAAGCAGCGACTCTGCCGTAATCACCCCCAGTTGCTTCCCATCCTCCGTGACCCCGACCACTCCCTGCGGAGTGTCAAGCAGCAGCGGAAGCACATCGATCACCGGCAACTCTGCATCCACAAAGCGCTTGCATTCCATGTCGGCAATCCGGGGAGAATATGTCATCACTTCCTTCGCTGTCATTTTTTATCCTCTTTCAATAGACGTTATTAATCTTTTTTCGTTAAATTTGCAGTCGCGCACACTTATCTGACATCTCTCCTATTATTAGAACAATCAGGAATGCATGTTCAGACACAGGCTTGTTGCGTTTCTTTTGCAAAGATACAATTTTCATGCCGAAAAACGCAAAACGTTAAACAATAAAAGTTAACTGCTTTAAATTTCATAAAGACCCAAATCATGACACGCCTCAGCGTAAACATCAATAAGGTGGCCACCCTGCGCAACGCGCGCGGAGAGAACATCCCGAACGTGGCCCATTTTGCCGAAGACTGCGAACTCTGCGGAGCCCAGGGCATCACTGTTCACCCCCGCCCCGACGAGCGCCATATCACCCGTGCCGACGTCGACACGCTCTGCCACCTCGTCAAGACTGAATTCAACATCGAAGGCAATCCCACGGAGGATTTCCTCCGCCTGGTGGAGAAGGCACATCCCGCACAGGTGACCCTCGTGCCCGACGCTCCCGACGCACTCACATCCTCGGCCGGCTGGAACGTGCTGAAAAATATGGAATTCCTCAAGGGGGTATGCGCCCGGATGAAAAAGGCCGGAATACGGGTGTCGATCTTCGTGGACCCGGATCCTGACCAAGTGCGGGCAGCCCGCGAGGCCGGCGCCGACAGAGTGGAACTCTACACCAAACCCTACGCCGACGAATTTCCCACTGACCCGGAGAAGGCCATCGCGCCTTTCTTGGTAGCTGCCGAGGCTGCACGCGAGGCTGGTCTCGGCCTTAACGCCGGCCACGACCTCAACCTCGACAACCTCCATTTCTTCCACCGCCGCATTCCCTGGCTCGACGAGGTGAGCATCGGCCATGCCATCATCTCCGACGCCCTCTACTTAGGTATCGCCGAGACCATCCGCCGCTACCGCCGCCTCCTCCAGGACTAGGCAGTATCAGGAATCAGGAATTAGGAATTAGGAATTAGGAATTAGGCATCATTAATAATCAATAGTCATTCATTAATCATCAATCCCCAAGATGAACTCAATATCCTTCTGGTCGCTCGTGATGGACGGCGGCTATATAATGATTCCGCTGGCTGTGCTGCTTTTAGCGGTGATATATGTCTTCACAGAGCGTTGCATCGTGATCGGCCGCGCTTCCCGCGAAGACTCCACTTTTATGAAGCGAATCCGCGAATATGTGCATGAGGGCGACATCGAAAGCGCAGAGAATCTCTGCCGCAAGACCAACAGCCCCTATTCGCGTCTCATCGCCAAGGGCCTCTCCCGCATCGGACGCCCGATGAACGATGTGCTCGTTGCCATCGAAAACGCCGGCAACCTTGAGGTCGCTGAACTCGGCAAAGGGTTTCCCGTGCTTTCCACCACTGCCGCCGGTGCGCCGATGCTCGGTTTTCTGGGCACAGTGGTCGGCATGATCGACGCCTTCTATTCCTTGGCTTCCGCCGGAACCGCCGCCAACATCACCGTGCTCTCCTCCGGCATCTACCAGGCTCTCGTCACCACAGTGGCCGGTCTTGTGGTGGGCATCCTTGCCCTCTTCGCATATAATTATCTCACCGCTCGTGTCAACCGTGTGATGAACACCATGGAGGCGAAGACCATGGAATTCATGGACCTCCTCAACGAACCCGCTTAAGCCATGGCACTCAAGAGACCCTTCCAGCCGCTCGACACCTTCTCCATGTCGTCGATGACCGACATCGTGTTCCTGCTGCTGATTTTCTTCATGGTCACTTCCACCATCATCTTCCCCGCTGCCATTGACGTAAACCTCCCGCAGAGCAGCGAACAGACTTCCACAAAGCCTGTCACCGAGGTTTATGTCACCCGCACCGACAGCATCTTTCTGGTGGAGGACCGCAATGACTCCACCAATCTTCTCTCGGCGCCAAGGCATATCGCAGACCTCGAAATCCTCAACACAGAGTTGCAACGCATCCAGAGCAAGGATTCCACACGCGCCGTGGCTCTCTATGCCGACAGTGCCGTGATTTATGCCAAGGTGGTGAATGTGCTCGATATGGCGGCCCGCAATAAACTCCGCATGGTGCTCTCCACACGCGCCCGCCAGAACTGATAGCCGGATATGGACAATAAAAATAAGCGCCGACACGACCGTTTGCTGGCCTCTTTAATCACCGCTGCCGCAGCTGTGGTTATTGTTCTGTTCCTTGTGTTCGGCACTCTTGTCTATCACAAGGAACTCCTCAGCATGCCTCCGGAGTCGCGACTGGCTACCCTCCAGGAGGATGAACTTTTCGTGGAACCGGAGATACTTGAGGATCTCGGCGAACCGGATGCGGTGGAGCAAGACGAGCCTGCGCCAGCTTTTAAAGGTGAGCCGGAACCCGCTCCACAGGAGAAGACAAAACAAGTGGTGCCGGGCAAAAATCCCAAGCCCGCGCCCCCTGAAGAGCGCAAGATTGACCAGACTAAGAAACCGTCAGAGGTGAAAAGCACCGAGCCGAAAGTAAGCAAGGAGGAGAAGCAGAAAGTCACATCCGCCATGTCGAAATTCAGCACGCGGAATGGCCAGACGCAGGGGCGCAACGGAAGCAGCGGCTCGGGCGGCTCGGGCGCAGGCATCTCGGGCGTGGCCAGCGGAAGAAGTTTCCTGGGTTGTCCGAAGCCTCAGGTCACTCTGCGTCATAAGGTTACCGTAACGGTGAATGTTACTATCGACGGCAACGGTCGCGTCACCTCAGCCCGAGCCAAGGGTGGCGCCGATGCCTCGATACGCCAAGCCTGCGAGGCGGCCGCAATGCGCGCCCGCTGGAGCGAGAAAAAGGATGCCCCCTCCACCAAAGGCACTATCACTTTCTCAATCACACCAAGATAATATCAATCATCCACTCTGGCCACTATGCGGAAAGACACACACGCTCCATCCATCTCCGGCATCTCCTGCAATCAGGAGTGGGTTAGCGTTGTAGTGCCGGTCTACAACCGGGCGTCTCTGCTTCCCCGTTGTCTCGACAGCATCTTTGCTCAGACCCATCGCCCGCTGCATCTGATTGTCGTGGACAATGCCTCTACCGACGATAGCGCCGCTGTGGCCCGCGAATGGATTCAGCGCCACGAGTCGCCGCAATTCCGATGCACATTGGCGCAAGAGAGCCGCCGGGGAGCTGCTGCCGCACGCCAGCATGGCCTCGACCTCGGGGATTCGGAATATGTAGTGTTTTTCGACTCTGACGATGCTATGCGCCCGCATCTGGTGGAATCGGGGCTTACAGCGCTTAAGGCCGCGAATGCCGACTTGGCAGCCTGGCGGCATGTGCGCCACGAAGCCTCGGGCGATGTCGTTTCTCGACCTATCGGCCGCAATTTCCTGCGCCGACAGTTTTTCAATAGTTTCCTTGCCACGCCCGACTATCTTGTACGCACTGATTTCATACGCGCCGCGGGCGGCTGGAATCCGTCTATGCACGGTTGGGACGACTGGGAGTTAGGAATCAGACTGATTCTCGCCAACCCGAGAATCGCGGTGGTGGACCGCATTAATTTCGACATCTATCCTCAAAGAGAGTCTATTACAGGTGAAAACCACTGGAGCAAAGCGGAGGAATGGGAACAGGCGCTGGATATGGCCGACAAGGCCATCCGCAGTCTTGCCGACCGCGACCCGCTGGCCGCTGCCGGGAAAGGGAAGGGAGTGCTGAAAGGATTCAGTGAGCGAAGACTTCATGAGATGGTGGATTACCGACGGGCAGTCCTTGCCGCCCATTATCGTCGTGAAGGGCATCCCGAGCTGGCCGACCGACTGATGCAGGCCACGCTCCAAGCCACCACCTGCACCCCGCGGCGCCGCCTGCTACTTCGCTTCATCCACGCTTACACCGCCGCCGGCCTCCGCGCCGCCTACCTCCTCTGGCACTGACCACGCAATCACATTCCCATCCACATCGCACCACCCCACAAGGTGCGTTGCCATCTTAAAAATCCCTAAAAAGGGGCGGAAGAAAGCACTATTTCCCCTTTGCGCTTGTTGTAATCGAGAAAATATGCTATATTTGCAGTGTTTTAAAAGCCCTGTCAGAAAAACACAAGGCAACAACATGTGAATATAAACCCATAAATATAAGTTAGCAACCCATAAAAATACAGATAAGTCATGGTAGATTACAAAAGCTTAGGTCTTGTCAACACGAGAGCGATGTTTGCCAAGGCAGTGCACGGCGGTTACGCCATTCCTGCGTTCAACTTCAACAACATGGAGCAGCTCCAGGCCATCATCAAGGCAGCAGCCGACACGAAATCGCCTGTGATCCTTCAGGTGTCGAAAGGCGCGCGCAACTATGCCAACCCCATCCTTCTGCGCTACATGGCCCAGGGTGCTGTGGAATACGCGAAATCCCTCGGCTGGGAACATCCCCAGATCGTGCTCCATCTTGACCACGGCGACACCTTCGAACTCTGCAAAGACTGCATCGACCACGGTTTCTCGTCAGTAATGATCGACGGCAGCCACCTCCCCTACGAGGAGAACGTTGCACTCACAAAGAAGGTAGTCGACTACGCTCACAAATATGACGTCACAGTAGAGGGTGAGCTCGGCGTGCTCGCCGGCGTTGAGGACGAAGTCTCCAGCGACCACCACACCTACACCGACCCCGAAGAGGTAGTAGACTTCGTGACACGCACAGGTTGCGACAGCCTCGCCATCTCCATCGGCACAAGCCACGGCGCTTACAAGTTCACTCCCGAACAGTGCACACGCGACCCGAAGACCGGCCGCCTCGTTCCCCCGCCGCTCGCATTCAACGTGCTTGAGGCCGTAGAAAAGAAACTCCCCGACTTCCCCATAGTGCTCCACGGTTCTTCATCCGTGCCACAGGAATATGTCGACATCATCAACGCCAACGGCGGCAAACTTCCCGATGCAATCGGTATCCCCGAAGAGGAACTCCGCAAGGCAGCCAAGATGGACGTATGCAAGATCAACATCGACTCCGACAGCCGTCTGGCAATGACCGCTGCAGTCCGCAAGACCTTCAACGAGAAACCCAGCGAGTTTGACCCGCGCAAGTATCTCGGCCCGGCTCGCGACGAAATGGAGAGACTCTACAAGCACAAAATCATCGCTGTTCTCGGCAGCGAAGGCAAAGCAGAGTAAATCTCAAGAATATTTACAACCGCGCACAACACCACGCTTCGTGTTGCGCGCGGTTTTTTATTTTTTTTTGCAAAATCGGTCGGAAGGCTGTATCTTTGTAGATTAAATACCAACACACGCATGAAGATCTTGGATTCGCAGGCGCTTCGCGCCGTGGATGAAGCCACCTGCGAGAGTCAGAATATAAATTCAGTCGACCTGATGGAGCGCGCCGCTTCACAAGTTACCGCCGAAATCGTGTCCCGCTTCCTGCCCGGCCAACGCATCGTAGTAATCGCCGGCCCCGGCAACAACGGCGGCGACGCCCTCGCCGTGGCACGCATGCTCATCGAGCAAGGTTTCCGCAAACTCGAGGTATTCCTCTTTAATGTGACCGGCAAACTCTCTCACGACTGCGACGAAGAGCGTAAAAAACTCATCACAATCGAAGGCGTCGACTTCACGGAGGTGAGCCGCGAATTCACCCCCCCATACCTCAGCGAGACAGATGTGGTGGTAGACGGCCTCTTCGGCTCCGGTCTCAACAAACCCCTTCAGGGAGGTTTCATGGCTGTGGCAAGATATATTAATGAGTCGGGCGCGTACGTGGTATCAATCGACATCCCCTCCGGACTCTTCTGCGAATGGAACTCCCAGGCCAGCATCCGCGACATGGTGCACGCCCATCTCACGCTTGCCTTCCAGCTCCCCCGCCTCAGCTTCTTCTTTGCCGAAAACCATGATGTGCTCGGCGAGTGGAAACTCCTCGACATCGACCTCGACGAGTCGAAAATCAAAGACACGGCCACAAATTATTATGTAATCGACGCGCGCAACGTGGCGCCGCTTCTCCGTCGCCGCAATCCATTCACCGGCAAGCGCGACTACGGCTCCACGCTCCTCTTTGCAGGCAGCACCGGCATGACAGGCGCCGCCGTGATGTGCGCCGAAGCAGTGATGCGTACCGGCGCAGGCCTCTGCACCGTGCATGGCGCCCGCGGCGGACTCAACATCCTGCAGACGGCAATCCCCGAAGTGATGTATGAACCCGACCGCAACGAGCACTACATCAGCGACATGCGTGTGCACCATAACCATCAGGCAGTAGCAGTAGGCCCCGGCATCGGCACTCAGGAAGCCACTGTGGACGCTCTCCAGAATCTCCTCCAGAATGCAAAATGTCCCCTCGTGGTCGACGCCGATGCAATCAACTGTATAGCAAAACGCCCATCGATGCTCTCGCTGCTCCCGGCAAAGACTATCATCACGCCCCACGCCGGAGAGTTCGACCGTCTCTTCGGCGAGCACCAGAACAGCGAGCAGCGCCTCCGCACTGCCATCGAGATGTCGCGCCAATACAACATCATCATCGTGCTCAAAGGCCATTACACCGCCACGGTGCGCCCCACAGGCCGAGTCTATTTCAATATGACCGGCAACGCAGGAATGGCCACAGCCGGTGCCGGCGACGTGCTCACCGGCATGATTGCCGCTTTCCTCTCTCAGGGCTACAACCCGGAATATGCCTCCATCTTAGGCGTCTACTTCCATGGACTCGCCGGAGATATGGCCGCTGCCGAATTGGGCGAGTTCGGAATGACAGCCCGCGACATCTCCCGATTCGCAGGCCGCGCAATCAATTCAGTATTAGAACGTAAAAAATCTTAAGCGCAATGAGAACACTTACAGCCGCATTCCTCACGGCCGCCGGAATTGCCCTTATGTCCGCCCCGGCATCCGCCCAGCAGACCCGCATGCTCTCCGCCGACCGCCACAATGAATATGGACTCGTTTACACGCTGCCTCTCACATCCCTGCGCATCGACGTCTCGGCGAAGCGCACCGTGAACGTCGCCGGACCATACCGCCAGTATGCCAAGCGCTTCATCGGCAAGAGCGATGTGGTGGAGCATGATGGCGAACAATGGCAGATCACGGATGTGAAGGTAATCCCCGTCGGCGTTCCCGACACCGACCCCGAAAGCCAGTTTCTCATGCAGCTCAAGCCCGGCGCCATCACCCAGTTATGCGTGGCCGACAACAATATGTTGCTCGCCATCAACAAGGAGGTAGCGTCCCCGGATGTCCCCGAACTCCCTGCCACGCAACCCATCGAGAAAATCGACATAAAGGAATATCTGCAATATGTCAACGAGGATTTCCTCGCATCGCAGAGCACGGCCAAGCAGGCCCAGATGCTCTCCGAGAGCCTGATGGAGATTCGCGACTCAAAGGTGTCGCTCACGCGCGGCACCGCCGAGACAATGCCCACTGACGGCCGTCAGCTCGAACTCATGCTCAAGAGCCTGCAGCATCAGGATGAGGCTGTGACTGCGGCTTTCGCCGGAGCCAGCGCCACTCAGACCGTCAGCCGCTCATTCACATTCATGCCCGATGAGGAGGGACGCTCCATCCTTTTCCGTCTCAGCGACTTCGCAGGATTCGTAGGTGCTGACGACTATTCGGGCGACCCGGTATATATCCGCGTGAGCAACCTCCGCTCCGCTGAAATCCCTGTCGACGATAAGGGGGAGGAAAAGAAACTGCCGAAAAACGCTGTGATGTATAACATCCCGGGCACGGCACATGTGGAGATCACCCTCCGCGGCGCCACCCTCTGGAGCGGTGACGTGGAACTCGCCCAGGCCGGCGTGCGCTTCGGCCTCGACCCCACCCTCTTCAGCGACAAGAAGGTCCGTAGCGCCGCTACTTTCAATCCGGCCACAGGCGCCATCGTCAACATCTCTGAAATTACAGATTCCGCCAATTGAACCGATGCAAATGGCTCCCGAAAATAGAATGACACTGCTGGAATACCAGACACTGCTGGGGAACACCATCAGGATGAACCCACAGTTGCAGGGAGTCTGGGTGCTCGCCGAACTCAGCGATGTGCGCGTGGCCGGAGGTCACTGCTACATGGAGCTCATAGAGAAAGATGCCGCAGGTCAGACTCGCGCCAAGATGCGCGCCATGATATGGCAAAGCAATTTCAGGATGCTCCGCTCCAGATTCTATGAGGCCACAGGTCGCGACATCGTCACAGGCCTAAAGGTGCTCGTGCGCGGTTCGGCCAACCACCATCAGGTCTACGGCCTCTCCTTCACCATCACCGACATCGACCCCAATTATACGTTAGGCGATATGGAGCGCCTGCGTCGCGAAATCCTCGAGCGCCTTCACCGCGAGGGCGTGGACAATTACAACAAAAGCCTCCCCTTCCCGGAAGCGCCGCAGAAGATAGCCGTGGTTTCGGCCGACGGGGCCGCCGGTTACGGCGATTTCATGAATCAGCTCGGCAACAACCGCGAGGGATTCGCGCTATATCCGCTCCTTTTCCCGGCCGTGATGCAGGGTGAACGTACAGCCCTCTCCGTGATGGCCGCCCTCGACCGCATCGAGCAGGCTCTCGACTTCTGGGACTGCGTGGTGATTATCCGCGGAGGCGGCGCCACCACCGACCTCAACGGGTTCGACAATCTGGAACTCGCCCGGCGTGTGGCCACATTCCCCATTCCTGTGGTGGTAGGCATCGGCCATGAGCGCGACCGCACCGTGCTTGACGAACTGGCCTGTGTGCGCTGCAAAACGCCCACCGCCGCCGCCGAATTCCTTATCGACCGTCTGCGCGCTGCCCGCGACAAAGCCTTGGAACTGGTGCAGCGCGTGGCCAAATATGCCGCCGACCGTCTTAATGGCGAGCACCTGCGTCTCTCCAACCTCGAGCAGACCCTCCCGGCACGCGTCAAGCAGTGCGTGCTGCAGCAGAACCTGCGCCTCGAGCGCCTCGGAGCCGCCATGCAACGCGGCATCGCCCTGCGCATCTCCCGCGAGCAGGACAAGGCCACGCGCGTGGCCGCTCGCCTGCAGTCGGCCGTGGCGCAGACCTTCACAAAAGCCTCCATGCGCCTCGACCGCACCGAGGCTCTCCTCCGCGTGCTCAGCCCCGAAAACACTCTCCGCCGTGGCTACAGCATCACCCGCGTCAACGGCCACGCCGTGCGCCGTCCGGAGGATATCCCGCCCGGCACATTGGTAGAGACCCGCCTCGAAGGGGGCTCGTTCAAGTCAAAAGTTGTAGAATAGATAATAGACATCATAATATTACGATGAAAAAGATTGAAGAGATGAGCTATGGCGAAGCCATTGCTGAACTCGAGGCTATTGTGGCCCGGATGGAATCCGACCAATGCGATATCGACAAGCTCTCGGAATATACCGAGCGCGCTCTCGCCCTGTTGAAATTTTGTAAGGAACGCCTCACACAGACCGACCAGAAAGTGGCCGCCACTCTCGAGGAGTTAAAAGCTATCTGATTAAAATGACACTTTCTATTTCTGATATTGCGGGAATGCTCTCGCAACTACCAATCACGCACCCCGAGCGGAGTATCGACACCCTCCTCACCGACTCCCGTTCACTCCAGAATCCTGCCGGAACGCTATTCTTTGCCATCACCACCCAGGGCAACGATGGCCACCGCTACATCTCTCAGCTTTACTCGCGGGGAGTGCGCGATTTTGTGGTGAACCGCATTCCCGAAGATGCCGCAACCATTATGCCCGATGCCAATTTCATTGTAGTCAGCGACACTGTGAAGGCTCTCCAGACTGTCGCGGCGCGTCGCCCCGACTTCGCAGGCAAAATCCTCGCAATCACAGGCAGCCGAGGCAAAACCACCCTAAAGGAATGGATATTCCAGCTTATGGAACCCCTTTCCGACATCTCCCGTTCCCCACGCAGTTTCAATTCGCAGATAGGCGTGCCCCTCTCCATGTGGGAACTCAAGCCGGCTGCTACTCTCGGCGTGATTGAGGCCGGAATCTCTCGTCCCGGAGAAATGGAGGCGCTGGCCCGCTGCATCTCACCCGACACAGTGATTATAACCAACATCCAGGATCCCCATTCGGAGAATTTCCCATCGCTCGCTGCAAAGGCTCACGAGAAGGCGATCCTTGCCTCGGCTCCGCAGGTGAAGACCGTGATTTTCTCCGCCGACATGCCCGAAGTGGCACAGGCTCTCTTCGATATGGCACCCAATGCCGAACCCCTCTGCTGGAGTGCAGAGGGTCACCCCGCCGACCTGCAGATAAATTTCTCACGTCTTCCGGGAGCCCTCACGAGAGTGGATTATACCTGGCAGGGCTCGGAGCATTCCTTCACAGCCCCGCTCGAAAGCGAGGCCGACCGCGAGAATGCGGCTCATGCACTCCTCTTTATGCTCCACAGCGGAATCGACGCCCCCACCATTGCCGAGCGCTTCTCCCATCTCCACAAGATTGGCACGCGCCTCAATGTTACAGAAGGTGTCAACGGATGCTCAGTGGTGCACGATTCTTACACCTCCGATTTCAGTTCGCTGCGTCCGGCGCTCGATTTCCTGCGCCGCCGCACCATGCCTTCACAGACATCCACCCTCATCCTGAGCGACCTGCATCACGAAACTTCCCCGGCTCCGGCGCTCTATGCCGACATCGCCGACCTCGTGCGCCGCGCAGGAATCAACCGCTTCATAGGCGTCGGAAACACTATCGCACAATATAAGTATCTCTTCCCTCAGGACGCAGAGTTTTTCGCTGACACCCAGGAACTGCTTGCTCATCTCTCCACTTCCGATTTCGCCAATGAGGCCATTCTGCTGAAGGGTAGCCCCGAATTCAATTTCAGCGAAATCGCCGAGATGCTCGAGACCCGCCAGCATGAAACGGTGCTTGAGGTCAACCTAGACGCTCTCGTGGCCAATTACAATTATTTCCGCCAGAGCCTCCCCTCCGGCACAGGAATCGTCTGCATGGTGAAGGCTTCAGGATATGGCGCCGGTTCATATGAGATTGCCAAGACGCTGCAGGATGCAGGCGCGGCCTATCTCGCCGTCGCAGTGCTCGATGAAGGAATCGAGTTGCGCCAACGCGGCATCACGATGCCCATTATGGTGATGAATCCCAAGGTGGTGAATTATAAGTCGATGTTCGCCTATCATCTTGAGCCGGAGGTATATAATTTCGAGATGCTGCGCGATGTGATGCGCGAGGCTGAAAAGAACGGAATAACGGATTATCCCATCCACATCAAACTCGACACCGGCATGCACCGCATGGGATTTATCGAGGAGGAACTGCCCCGGCTCATGGATATTTTGGAAAGCACGCCGCTGGTAAAGGCGCAGTCGGTGTTCTCACATCTTGCCACAGCCGACTGTCCCGATATGGATGACTATACGCTTCTCCAGTTGGAGCGTTTCCGCAAATACACTGATTATATGTTGTCGCGTTCGAAGACGCCTATTCTGCGCCATGTGCTCAATTCCGCGGGCATTCTCCGCTTCCCGGAGCATCATTACGACATGGCGCGTCTCGGCATCGGTCTATACGGCGCCAACACGCTGCCTCCGGAGATGGAGAAACCTCTCGAGGTGGTGTCCACGCTTCGCACCGTGATTAGCGGAATCCGCGAATGGGAGGCGGGCGAGACAATAGGCTATGGTCGCCGGGGAGTGCTCACACGCCCCTCGCGCATCGCCACTATCCCGATTGGCTATGCCGACGGCATGAACCGTCATTTCGGTCGCGGCGCCGTGGCTCTGCGCGTCAATGGTCAGTGGGCGCCCACGGTAGGAAATATCTGCATGGATGCCTGCATGATAGATGTCACCGGCATCGACTGCGAGGTGGGCGACAGCGTGGAGATTTTCGGCGCCGAAGCTCCCCTCCAGCGCCTCGCCGACACGCTCGACACTATCCCCTACGAGGTGCTTACCTCCGTCTCCCCGCGCGTGAAACGCGTTTACTATCGGGAGTAACCCTTGGATTGGCATTGATGAAGTCTATGCGCTTGCGGAGCTCGTTCTTAAGCGCTGCAACGGCTTCATCGAATGTCATCGAATAGTCATAATTGAATCCTGAAGGACACGGCCACACTTTGCTGTTCAGCGACTCCGATTCCCGAATCTCTTCGGCTCGGAGGTCAATGTAGTCAAAGATTGTGGCCAGTGCTTTTTCTGCCGCAGGCCAACGCTTGTTTACCTCATTGGTGAATGTGCCGCCATAGAAAAGGTCGCGGAAGAGAAAAGTGAAATCAGTGATCCATCCCTGCCGCGGACTGAATGTGCCCCAGTCGAAATCCCACACCGGACCGAGGTGCATCACGCTGCCCCGGTCCTTGTGCATGTATACGCTCTTGGGCCATGAGCATTCCCCATTCCCGGTGAGTTCCATCACAAGGAAATAGTCCACCCAGGAATCAACGTCGATAAAACTGCGGAGCATCGTTTCATCACATTTGGCCACAATCTGCGATTCCATATCGTTGACGTAATGGGTGATATATTCGAATTGTTCCTTGCCAAGCACCTTCTCGTCAGGTTCCTTTATATTCACGGGGAAATTCAGAATCGAAGTCTTGAATTTATTCACCTCGTCGTATGCTATGTCGAATTCGAGAAGATAGCCGCCGGTAATGGAGTTTTCATCCGTGTCTCCGGCCTTCATCTCGGTGATATTCACGCGGTTTTCATCAACTCTGATCTGCTCGCAGAGGTAATAGTTGCCCTGGAATTTGCCGTTCACCACAAGGTCGACAAATCGGCCGCTCGGTGTCCAGTCGAGACCCTCCATGCGGCGGGCAATTTCGAGCGCTACATCATTGCGCATCAGTGTGCGGTCGATGTAATTGGCGAGCAGGCACCAGCGCTTGTGCGCCTTCATGCCGAGCACTTCGGATTTCTTGCCGAGCTTGATGGCATAGGGCTTCTTGGGCATACTCCAAGTGGAATTGCCGCGTCCCTTTATCTGTGTGGCAAGCACGGCATTGTCCGCGCCGGCGTTCCATATCTGCAGTTCACAGGCGTCGGTCCAGTCCTCCTTGCTGGTGATGGGGGATGGTGTGGTGATATACACCACGGGCAGATTTGAATAATGCGCCACTATCTTATACTGGCGCTTCATTCCCTGCTTCGGAGAGACAGTTACCAAAAGGGGGCGGGAAAGGTCGAGGCGCATCTTTACCGTGCCCGGGCCCGAGGCAATGCTTTGCCCGGCCTCTATCGTGGCACCATTGGTCTGGATCACGGCCTCTGCATTCTTCGCGTCAACTCCGGCTGGGAGCTTCACCTCTATCACTCCGGGCGAGGTCTCCACGCCTTTGTTGTCACCTACCATAAGCGACAGGATATCAGCCCCCTCGGAAGTCTCCACCGCTATCAGCGAACTCGACAACTGGATGCGGCGTCCGGCCCCATCCACTGTGGTCAGCGTCAGCACCACACGCTCCTGATATGCCGGGCTTTTGCCCAAGTCGCGGATCACGGCCTTGAACTGTCCCTCCTTTATCTGCCCCTCGGCATTGCGCGAGGGCTGCACGCTCACAAGCTTGTAGTTCTGCGGCGGCGTCACATATGAGTCGGCTGTCTCATCGCCTGCACGTGTCCCCACAAGGTCAAGTTCCAGATTGGCATCCTCCCCCTCGATGTTGAAGCCGGAGAAGGAGTTGGAGGGATTTACCCGAAATTCGAACTCCGCCTCTGCGCCGGGGGTAAGGCCAATGCGCTCGGTGAGCACCACAATCCCTGTGGGATAAGCCACATCGAGATTAAACCTGAATGCCGTGCCGTCAGCCATAGTTAGCGTGATTGTGCCCGATTTATCATCCCGCGTCACCGACTGGAGCACCCGTGCCGGGTCGGCCGGCAGGGAGGTGTCGGAGGAATATATCGTAACGTCGGGATGACGCGGATCATACACCTCGAAACGGAAACAGCCTTTGTCGTTGACCGCAATCCTTACGCATAATCCTGCACTGTGGATGTTCTCTCCTGAAGCATCCTCAAGGCGGGAATAATTCTTTCCGTTGTCATACGACACTGTCCAGAATCCCTCTGTATCAATTCGCAAAAGCGGAGTGACGCCCGCGATGCCATTGCTCACAAAAATTGTGCTGTGGTCGGAAAAAGTAATGTCAAAACCTTCATCGCCACGCGCTTTCACATCCGTGATTATCTTACCGTCGGAATAGGCTTTCTCGAGGGCTGCCACCGCCGATTCAAGCGTGTCCACCCTGTTCTGAAGATTCCTGATGTCGTCGCCATAGGAGCAGGAATACATTATTAGCGAAAGCACTGATAGCAATAGAATCTGTATGTGTCCGTTTATTCTCATTATTAAGTATTTAACTAATATAGATAACGGATTTTTGTAAAAAAATTGTTAAAGATGCGTTTTTAATATGATATATTCTGCACTTCGGTTGTTCTATAAGTATAAAAGAGGAGTAAAGATCCCCTACAACTTTTTAAAGATTCCACATTATGGCACAGAAACAACAATTCAAACAGCGTCTCGTAGGATTGCAGAGCAACCTTCTGAGCTTCGCATATCAGCTCACCTCAAATCAGGAAGCCGCTCAGGATCTCGTGCAGGACACCACACTCAAAGTGCTCGACAACGAGTCTAAATATGTCGACAACGTCAATTTCAAGGGCTGGGTGTTCACCATAATGCGCAACATCTTTATCAACAATTACCGTCGTCAGGTGCGCAGCGCCACGGTGATCGACACCACAGAGGATTTATACCACCTCAACCTCTCCCAGGAGTCGGGGCTCAGCACTCCCGAAGGCTCAATGGCCGCCAAGGAGATTGCTATAGCCATCAACGAGTTTTCTGAGGAATATCGCGAACCCTTCACGATGTATATCGCCGGCTATAAATACAGCGAGATTGCCGAAAAGATGAATCTTCCGCTCGGCACCGTGAAGAGCCGTATTTTCTTCGCCCGCAAGCGACTCCAGAATATGCTCAAGGATTATAGACATTGATTGAGTTTAAAAAATTATATTATACTGTTTGTGTAACGTTTGAGAAAGTTGCCATTTAATTTGTGCGTTGTCTGGCTTTATTTTGGCAACTGTCTTATGGATTTTGGTTTTTATTATTTTTACATTACAATGTAGTAACCCAAGGATCCGCCACGTGTGAAACGCGGCGGATTTTTTACCGGATTATCAACCTTCAATACAAAGAGATTATGAAGAAAGTAGTGATTATGGGCGCCTCCTCCGGCATCGGTCTGCACGTGGCCGAGGCCTTGGCAAGCCGTGGCGTGAAAGTGGGCCTCGCCGCTCGTCACACAGAGCCTATGAAGGCCCTCAAGCAGAAACATCCCGATTGCGTGGAGTTTTCCGAGATTGACGTCAATTCCCCCGACGCCATCCACCGCTTCCGCGAACTTATCTCGCGCCTCGGAGGAATGGATATCTATTTCCATGTGTCGGGAATCGGATATGAGAACCTTAATCTCCTTCCACAGCGCGAAGTGGAGATTCTGGAGACCAACGCTGTGGGGTTTGCGAGGATGATTAGCGATGCCTACCGCTATTTCCGCGAGCACAAGATTGCCGGACAAATTGCAGCCGTCACTTCTGTGGCCGGCACGATGGGCATGGGACGTCTCTCCGCTTATTCCACATCGAAGAAATGCGCCCAGACCTACCTGACAGCCATCGAGCAACTCGCCCACGCCGAGCATGCAGACATCACCATCACCGACATCCGTCCGGGCTGGATAAATACACCCCTTCTCCTCAAGGGACATTCCTATCCGATGGAGATGGATCTGGATTATGCCGTGCCGCTGATCATCAAGGCGATTGTGCGCCATCCTCGCGTGGCATATATCGACTGGCGCTGGGGACTGCTCGCTTCCGCATGGAAAATGATTCCGCGCTGCATCTGGACCCGTATGGACTTCCCCATATCGCGCCCCGACAAACCAATCCCCGGAAGTCGATAAAATTATCACCCTTGGAGCCAATCATTATCGCGTTTTTTAAACGCGGATGTAAAAATTTCATTATCTTTGCATTCACGGCAGGTTATCATCCCCTCCGGAATTCATTATGGCTCCCCTGATCAGCATCATCACAATCACATATAACGCGGCAAAAGTGCTGCCCCCGACTGTTGATTCAATTATGGCGCAGTCGTTTCGCGATTTCGAACACATTGTAGTCGACGGCGCATCCACCGACGACACTCTCGCCATCGCCCGCAGAAACCCCTCTGCCAGAATCCTCAGCGAACCCGACCGCGGCCTCTACGACGCTATGAACAAGGGTCTGCATCTGGCCCGGGGGCGCTATGTACTTTTCCTCAACGCCGGCGATGCGTTCCATTCTCCCGACGTGCTCGCCGCATACGCCGAACGTGCCAAAATGGATGATGACATCATCTATGCCGACACCGTGATTGTAAACACGGAACGCAAGGTGACCGGCAACCGACACCACACCGCCCCGCAGCGTCTCACTTTCGAGTCCTTCTCCAAGGGGATGCTCATCTGCCATCAGGCCTTTATGGTGAAGCGCTCCCTCGCTCCGGATTATAATCTTGCCTACCGTTTTTCGGCCGACTACGACTGGACAATCCGTTGCATCCGCAACAGCAATCCGGACCGCAACACCAATCTCAACCTCATCGCCATCGACTATCTCAGCGACGGCCTCACCGACAAGAACCATTTCAAGAGCCTCCGCGAGCGCTACCGCATCATGTGCAATTATTACGGCTCAATACCGACTCTGCTGCATCACATCGCCCTCGTGGGCAAGTCTATTTTTAAACATTGATTTGTGTCATGACAGATTTTGAGCAGTCAGCACGCCCCGCTCCGGAAATTTCAGTAATTGTGGTCACTTACCGGCAAGAGGAGACTTTGTCACGCACCCTCGATTCTGTGCTTGCCCAGCGCCTCGACGCCCCTTTTGAGGTGCTCGTATGGGACGATTGTTCCCCCGACTCCACGGCCGATGTGGCCCGCACTTACGCCACACGCTTCCCGGATATCGTGCGCGTGCACGTCAATGAGCACAACCGTGGCGTACAGGCCAATTATTTCGATGCCCTGCGCAATGCCCGCGCTTCCCTTATAGCGGATTGCGCCGGTGATGATTTCTGGACAGACCCGCTAAAACTCCAGAAACAACTCGACATTCTGCGTGACAACCCCGCCATTTCTCTCGTGCATACCGCCTTCAATCTTTATTACCCCGACGGTTCCGCACAACCTTTCATCCCGGCAGCCCCGCGCCAGCCTCTTGAGACAGGCCACGATGCCCTGCGAAAAATCCTTGTAGAAAATGACGAGCCTTTCATCCATCTCTGTTCCTCGCTCTATCGGCGCGGCCCCATTCTCAGAGCTCTCGACGAGATGCCTCATCTTTTCCTCGACCCGGAATATCGCTGTGAGGACCTGCAGGTGGAATGCGCTGCCGCCGCCGCGGGGGATATCGCTTATATCCCGCAACCTACCCTCGCTTATTCTCAGGGTCATTCATCAATCTCATCCGAAGACAATTTCGCCAAGACGTTCGATTTCTATTTCGGCACCACGCGCCTGCGCCTCGAACTCATCCGCCATTATGGCATCTCCGACAGGGATGCGGCGCCTGTGATGGCCCGATACGTGGATTTTCTGATGTCGCAGGCTTTCCATTTCAATTCCCGCAGCCGCGCTCTTAGACTCATCAACTGGGCCAAGGCCGAGGGTATACCACTCCCTGCCAAGACGCGGCTCTACCGGAGGCTGCTTTTCTCACCCGTGTCGCGTCCCGCCTCGGCCATAATCCGCGCCAGGCGCAGAATTACGCATAAACAATAACCATATGTCGCAGTCCGCTGAAATAAATCCTTCGCCGCAGGATGAGGTCACCCTTCAGGTGCTTATCTGCGCTTATGGGCCGGAGGGCATGAAAAGGGTGCTCGCCGGCGGCCGCCCGGAGATGCCCGGCGTGCAGTATCTGGTGAGCTGGCAGCAACCGGACTCCGACGAACCGGTGCCCGAATGCGTGCTAAGTCGCAACGATTTCCGCGTGGAGATTATCCGGTCAAGAGGTGTGGCGAAAAACCGCAACAACCTGCTGCGTATGGCCACATCTCCGCTCCTCCTTTTCAGCGACGACGATGTGGTTAATTCCCCGGCTCAGTTGCAAGCCGTAATAGAACAAGCGCGCCTGCATCCCGACGATGCTCTCCTCTGCTTCAAGATTGATTACGTGGCGTTTCCCAAATATTACCACGATTTTGAGTTCTTGCTCTCGAGGCCGGCGAAGGGTTTCTATATGATCAACCCCGAACTGATGATGCGGCGCTCTCAAGTGCAGGGACACGTGTGGTTTAATGAGCACTTCGGCATCGGCGCGGAATATCCCATCGGCGAGGAGGATGTATTTATGGAGGATTGTCGACGCAGGGGTATCGACGGCCATTTCGTGCCCATAGAGATTGGTCGCCATGATGACCCTACTTCTGCGGAGAAAATTGGCCAGTCGCCGGCAGCAATCAAGACAAAGGGCGCCATATTCACATACACCCATCCCTTCTCGTGGCCGGCCCGGATGATTGTCCACGCATGGCGTCAGATGCACCGTTACGGATTGAAGAATGCACTGAGTTATCTCCGCAATTGGTTTGCCGGTGCAATGAGCGTCAGAGGCAAGGGCCTCTTCAGCCTCGACGAGCCGGAACAAGCCTGGCAGTCAATCACAAATCATCAATCATAAATCAAAAAAGAATCATCAATCATCAATTCCAAAGATGTTCGAAATAAGAAGATATACGCCCGACGCGGCAAGGGAATGGAATCAGTTTGTGGATGCATCGCGCAATGCCACTTTCCTCTTCCGTCGCGAATATATGGATTATCACGCCGACCGTTTCCACGATTGCAGTTGGATGGCGTATAAGGGAACCCGGCTTATGGCTTTGCTCCCTGCCAATCTCGATGATGGGATGACACTCCATTCCCATCAGGGTCTCACCTATGGAGGTTGGATTCTTCCGCCCGCCCATCTCGATGGGGCCGGATTGCTCGACATCTTTTTGGAAGCGGTCGAGGTGTGGCGCAATATGGGTATCAGCCAACTAATCTATAAACCATTGCCACATATCTATGCGAAGAGTCCCTCCGACGAGGATCTTTACGCGCTTTTCCGTCTCGGCGCTCAGTTGATTCAGGCTGACATTTCTTCCACGGCACCTCTTGGCGAGGGTGTGCATTTCAATTCGCAGCAGCGGCGCCATCTCGCATCTGCCTTGAAGGCCGGTGCCTACGTGCGTGAACTTCACGGTGAGGATGAAATCCGCGAATTTATGGCTATGCTTGCCGACTGTCTTGCAGAGCGTCACGGCGCAAAGCCCGTGCATTCCCCCGAGGAGATGCTACTGCTTGCCGGCAGATTTCCGGGCAACATCCGTTTCTTCGGAGCCTCGACTCAGGATTGCGGCAATGCCTCCGGAGATTCAGGCATTGACGCAGGAGTATGTATATATGATACGGGGATAGTGGCTCACGCGCAGTATATCGCCACCACGCCGCGTGGCAGGGTATTAAATCTGCTTACACCGCTCTTCCATCATCTGATGGCTGAAACCTTTGCCAACCGCAGATTCTTCGACTTCGGCATCAGCAATGAGGACCACGGCCGCTACCTCAACGCCGGCCTCCTCCGCCAGAAATTCTCCTACGGCGCCACCGCCACCGCCCACCTCCGCTTCCACCTCCCCCTGTAATCTCACCGTTGCTGTCTACCTCCGCAAAGCAGATTCGTAAATCTCGGCAAGAGGTGCGCGGCGACAACGTATATAAGATAGCCAAGAAGCGTATTCAGAAGCGTTGCCAACAAGAGTGTCGCCAGCCAACTGAACGCGTTCGCATATCCTATTATTCCCTCAAGGATTTCGGTGAGCTTAGGCGCATACATCCCATGAAGCGCATATATAAAGAAAAAAGCGTTCGATTGCTTATCGGCGAATTTGGATACACGGGGAAATCGTTTCACAGCAAGCACAAATAGTGGAGCCAAAACCCCAAAACCGCTAACATAAAGAATATCCATAAATCTCTCCGTGCGGTAATTGCACAGATACATCGCCATCAACCAGACCACAGATATTGACCATATATGCTTTTGCAACACCTTATATGGATTAATCAGATGGATTCCCAATGCTGCCCCATATATAAAAAATTCAGCACTGAACGTAGGGATATTGAAAGTGGACAACAAGACGCATATGGCGGTCAGCACCCAGTATTTCCCAATAAAATAGACAACAGGCGCACAGACCACAAAAATTATCAGATTACGGACAAACCATAAAGGAAAATCAAGCGGATATCCATAGCCGGTATCCCAAAAGCAGGTCAGGAATCCTGTAAAGGAGAATTTCCCATCCACAAATGTTCCAAAACTCTCAAACCCAAAATACTTTGCTCCAAGGAAGCGGGCCATCGCAAATATTGTTCCCCATAAAATATAAGGAACCACAAGAGATTTTATCCTCGACTTCCATTTCCGACAGATTGCCGAGAAATCAAAGCCCTGCAAGTTGTAAAAAAATAGATAACCAGAAAGAATGAAAAAGAATGGAACGCATACATACTGCAATTGTCTCAATACAAACGCTAATAATTCAAGGCATTCCCGGTTTTCATAAGGATCCGAACTTGGATCGCTGTGTATGGCGACAACGCCTATCAAGCAGCATGCCTTCATCAGATTGATCGCACTCGATGAGTATTTATCCAATCGTTCCATACCGGTTTATTTATATGCGCAACTCTTTCCCTCTCTATTACTTATCACTTTTTACTTATCACACTTATCACCTATTGCCTATCATCTTTTGAGCAGTGTGCGGAGGCGGAGGAAGGTGAAGGAGGCAGAGAGAATGAAAATGGCTATCATCAGCGACTGAGACAACAGGGCTTCCGGTATCAGGGAGGCCGCATAGGCTCCGCCTGTAAGCATTCCTGCTATCAGGTATTGTCCCAACGCCGCACGGCTGAACTGATAGCCATACACGCGACGATTCACCGCATAATATATCACAATATTCATCAGGAATTCCGCCGCCATAGCATAGCCCAGCCCTATCAGCCCGAACAGCAGATAACCGGCCACCGCAAAACCAAGATATATCACATTGCAAGTGATTCCCTCCAGCCAGATATAGATGCGGCGGTTGTTCTTCGCAAAGGATATATACCCCATCGGAAATGCCAGCGCCTTGAACAGCACACCCAGAGCCATCAGACGCAGCAACGGCGTTATCGAACTGAACTCCGCAGTAAGCAGCAACGAAATCACAAGCGGAGCAGCAGCGATAATCAATATCGCCATCGGCGCCGCTATCAGCGACACAATCTCCGACTGGCGGTTGATCACACGGTTCATCTCCTCCGTATCATTCGAAATCGAGGAGAGCCGCGGGAAATAGTCAAGCGACATCGCCGCAAACACCACGCCCGCATATTGATTCGTAATACTGTTCGCCGCATTG
Source organism: uncultured Muribaculaceae bacterium (assembly GCA_905209725.1). GTDB lineage: Bacteria > Bacteroidota > Bacteroidia > Bacteroidales > Muribaculaceae > Lepagella. The sequence goes on along the minus strand of CAJLTZ010000025.1, from coordinate 6,521 downwards.
TAAAGGCCGATATCATCCAGATTTCCGAAGATGCGCAGGAACACATTCAGCATATAATTGCAAAGAGCCCCTATCAGAATCGTAATCACAAGCGTCAGCCCCAGCGCCAAGAGATTGCTGACCATCGGCTTTCGCTCCTGCCACGTGCGCCGCACGCGCCCGCCCGGGAAAGCCTTCCGCAGATGCCAGCCCGAGAACAACCAGTTGGAAAGCGCCAACAGAATCATCGCCGGCACGATGCCGTGCACCCCGAAGAAATAATAGAGCGGCACGCCGGCAAAAAGCCCCACCAGCGCTCCTGCCACAGAAGCCTGCGTCAGCGCCTTCACACGCTGCAAACCCTGCAGCACGGCCATCCGCCCCGACGACGCCACACTAAGCCATATGCACAGCGACAGCAGCACAAACTCCCAGCTGTAATCACCCGTGCCAAACGTGATCCGGCTCAACCACGAAGCCGCCACAATACAGAAAAGAGCTCCCATGCAGGCACACAGGTTGATCAGCCACGTCGCAGTGCTTATCACTGCGCTCAGTTTTTCATTATCCTCCTGATGCTCCGCCACCTCCTTCGTGGCCGCAAGCGTCAGCCCCAGCGAAGAAAACTGGGTGATGGCAGTAGAGGTAGAAGTAAAAAGCGACGATACACCCATTCCCTGCGGCCCCAAGAACATAGCCACAAACTTTCCCCGAACCAGATTCGCCAGAACCTGGAACAATTGCACGCCCCCAAAAACCGACGTGCCCCGGAAAATACTCCGGTAGGAATTATCGCGCTTCCCCTTCATTATTTATCCTCGTATCCAGCCTAACGGGTCGAGTTTCTCCCTATTCCTCCACACTTCGAAATGAATCGAACCGTGCGACGAATCTCCATCCTCCGAGCCCACACGCCCGAGTGTCTGCCCCTGCTTCACGCTGTCGCCAACGCGGACCGCAGCCGATGCCAGATTGCCATACACCGTATAATAGCCTCCGTGGTTCACAATCACCACTGTGCCGAATCCATCAAGCATATACACACCCGACACCTTGCCGCCATATACAGCCACGGCCGAAGCCCCCGGCGACGTCTCGGCATCAATACCGGGATTGTCATACTGCACATCAGGCATATCTGGTAGCGCATGACGTCCGAAACGGCTCGTAACCTTGAACGCTCCAGCAACAGGACGCGGCAACGAACCGCGCATCGCAGCGAAATTACCTCCGGCATTCGTCCTTGCCACACTCGCGCTGCCTGCCGTGCCACGGCTCTTCACCGCTGTCGTGCCGCTGCTTTTCACCGCTGCGGTTCCGCTGCTCTTTGTTGCGGCAGAGGAGCCTGCAGATGAACCGGAAGCATTGCTGCGCGGTCTGCGGCGACGCGCCTCCGCATATTCGGCATTCCCCTCCCTGCGAGGCGATTCCTCACGCACTCCCTCAGATTTCTGTGGCTTAGGCAGCGGCTTAGGCAGCGGCTTAGACTGCTGCTTGGGTTGCTGCTTCGGTTGCTGTTTGGCCTTTGCCTGTGCTGCCTTTGTCTCCTGCTGGCGTTGACGCTCCTCGGCAATACGAGCCTCCTCTTCGGCCGCTCTTTGCTCAGCCACAAGACGCGCCTCTTCCGCACGACGTGCTTCCTCGGCGCGGCGTTCCTGCTCTATGCGTCGTGCCTCCTCGGCCTTCCGCTGAGCCTCTGCCCGCGCCTGCTCCTGGGCTATCAACGCCGCAACCTGGTTGCGCAGACGGTTGGCCTCAGCCTGCTTCTGCTGCAGGTGTGAGCGAAGTGCCGAACCGTTCTTCTTCAGTTCCACCACAATCGCATCCTGCTTCACATATTGCGTCTGCAGCGCATTCTGGGCCTTAACCTTTTCTGCTAACGCCTTGCTCTCCATCTGGCGAGCCCCGGCAAGGCGCGTGCGCCGCTCTTTCTGCTCGTTCACCTTCTTGCCAATGGCCGCCGACTGAGACTCGCGCCAGTCGGAAAACTGCTTCAGATAGCGCATTCGGCGCATAGCCTGATTGAAATTCTTTGATGAGAAGATAAATGCCAGGCGGCTGTGGCTTCCACGTTTGGCGCGCACCTTCTTGATGGCTTTCAGATATTCAGCGCGCATATGCTCAAGCTGCTGCTCCCCGGCGTCGATATCGGTCTGCAACTCGCCTATCTGCTTGCCGAGGGCATTCACCTGAGCCGTCGACTTCGCCACGTGCTTCTTCCCTTCCGCAATATCACTCTCTAATTTACCGAGTGCGTTGAGGTTCTTCTTCACCTCCGCCTCATTCTTGGCAATCTGCTCACGGGTGAGGGCTATATCCTGCTGGGCGGCCTGCTGACGGCGCTGCACCTCGGCCGAACTCTCAGGTCGCTTATTGTTTCCTCCACTCTTACGCGCCGAGCGCTTCTTTGAGTTTCCTTTCCCTTTTGAGGATGAAGTCTTGCCTTTGGATGATGCGGTCTTCCCCTTGAAGGATGCGGTCTTTCCTTTGGAGGATTTGCTCCTGTTCGCAGAGGTTTTTTTCTTGGATTGCTGAGAGGTGGGAACAGGCTCGGCCACTGCCGGAACCGTCAACGCTCCCCCGGCAAGAAGAAGCATCGATACGGCTGCCACCGCGTTCCGCAGGTTGATGATATGGGATCTGAAATATTTCACTTATTGTTGTCCTTTTAGTAGATATATTCTGGATAGGCTAACCGGAAATGTGCCCCTTACATTCTTATCAATTCCTTGATTTCGCGGATGCCGAGGCGCTTCATTCTGGACAGCCCTTTCACCGGCTGCATCATTGTTCCGCCCCAGCGCACTCTGTCGAAGTCGATGGAGAAGGTAGTTTCCTTCTTCCCTTTGTTGAATGCCACATCCATGCTCATCTCCGCTCCTGCATAATGGTAACTGATGCGCAGAATCATATCGAGGGATGGCATCTCGGCGAGAAGTTCGGAGATGCGGCCGCGGGGCGTGACATTGTAGCCATAAGAGGCGTCAATCTTCTTTGACGGCTGCTGCGGCACCACAATCCATTCCTCTGCATCCGACGTGTCAATCTCCACAATCCGGGCGTTTTCGAGCGAGAACTCTCCGTGACCTACCACTACCATCCTGCCCAAAAGCAGGCTCTGGAGATCGGAGATAAACCAAGGATATGCGTCGCGAAGACGCTCCGTGGATTCAAGGATATATGTGCGCTTCAGTTTGTTTACCGCCAATATCGAATCCTCCGACACATCGATGCGGGCCACCTCCCCGAGCATCGGCACGCGGGCCGAAATCTGAATGAGTTTTCCCCGCTCCATATATATTTTTATGGTAGGGCGCAAAGGAAGTTCCTTCACGTTGAGACGGCCGGTGAATTCTGCATTGTGCCATACCGGATAGGCGCGCAGGATACTCTCCACCGCAGTGCGTTTATCAATTTTTTCGCCCCACATCGGCAGCATACACATCAAGGCTATGATGATAGGTAAGATTCGCTTCATCTCTTTTTTTATTCTTTCTCAGGTTCCGTTGCCGGTTCCTTCTCTTCTTTTTTTTCGGGAATCTTCTCGAGTTCCTTATCGAGTTCCTTTTTCCTCTGCTTCATCGCCTCGATTCGCGCCATCTCCTTTGCGTCAGGTTCGGCGCCCACATCCTCCTCCGGCGTAGCGAGTTCCAAGGCTTTATCAAGAGCCTTTGCGGCCTCCTCATAGCGTCCGGCTTTTGCCAGCATCCGGCTGTAATGGTCGTAGAGTTCCGACGAACCCAGATCATTCTCCTCCGTGAGGCGGATGGCCTCGGCCTGCTGCTCGAGAGCCTTCTCGAGGTCTCCCTTCAGGAAAAGAATCCAGGCATACGTATCGATATATGTAGGATTATCTGCCTCCTGACCCCTCATCACCCGGGAACTCATCTCTGCTGCCTTGTCAAGGTCGCCGCCATCCTCCGAAAGGAAATAGGCGTAATTGTTGAGGGCAAGGGGATTGTCACCGTTAAAAACGAGGGCGTTATCGAAAGCCAGATATGAACTGTCGTTCTTCTCGGCCATATGATAGGTGTCGCCGATGGCGGTCATCAGCGAGGAGAGTTTGTCGAGTTCGGCGAGGGTGATGGTGGGACGCACCATCTTCAGTTCGACGGGCTGCCGCAAGGGAAGGGTGGAATCTATATCCGCAATCATCTTCTCATATGAGGCGATGGCAAGTGGATAATTCTTGGCTGCGGCTGCGATCCCGGCATGAAGCATCTGTAGCGACTCGTCAGGCTTGAGGCGTGCCGTAGCCTTCTGATATGAGGCAAGGGCGTCCTCAAAACGTTTGTCGGCGCTCTGATAGGTCATCAGCTGACCCCAATACACCAGATTGTCAGGATCCATATCGAGGGCATAGGAAATCTCCTCCTCGGCAAGTTTGAAATTACCCTTGGCTGCGTCATAGCGGGCCGCAAGGTCACGGATAGTAGGTTCGTGGGGATACTGCTCGCGCAGCACATTGAAGAGATAGTCGCCGCGCTGGGTGTCGTGCTTGTCGGTAAACAGCGACTGCAGATATTGCGCGAGCATCTCCGCCTTCTGCTGCACGCCGAAATCCTCGCATAGCAGCACCTCATATATCTTCTTGTCGTAGGCCACGGAATCCCCATTCTCCCGGTAATGGTTGGCAAGTGCCAGTTTCGGTCCCGGAATCTCGGGATCCAGTTCCTCGGCACGCAGATAATATGCCATAGCGGAGTCGGGCATCGCGATGATGTCATAGAAATTGCCCATGGTCATCGCATAGGAGGCATCGTGTGGATTGGAAGCAAGGAGTTCTTCGGCCTCCGCTCTGGCCGATACTGTGTCCTTGTCGGCGAGATAATAGGAGATTTTCCGGAGCGAGACCTGCGGATTCAGACCCTCGATATGCTGGTAGCGGTCGAGAGTACGGGCGGCCTCCGTGAATTGACCTCCATTGGCATATGCGTCGCTCAGATGGAGCAATGTATTGGTATTCTCGGGATGGCGCGTTGCAGTGCGCTCAAACACGCGCACAGCCTCGGGAATCGTGTCGAGTTGGCCGGCCACATATCCGTAGTAGAGCGACTCATAAGTGTCGTCGGGATATTTGTCCACATAGTTCTTCATCAGGTCGAGCGAACGGAGCATCTCAGCCACCGTGTTGAGAGTGTCATTGGCCACGCCGAGGCGCAGACGACCATAAGCGGAGGAGGCTTCGGCAAAGGTCGGGTCGGTTTCATATGCCTTGCGATAATTCTCATAGGCGGCATCGGCTTTCCCCTCCGCCTGAAAACGTGCGCCTTCGGTATAATAATACTTCGCTTTCTGGCGCGCTGCCCTCGCATCGCGACGCGATGGCGCCGCAATGCAACAAACCACTGCTCCTGTCAGCAGCAGCGGAAGAATGACATGTTTCAACAGGGATATCTTCATATATTCAACAACAACTTAACGGCCGATTTTATTTTAATCCCGTGTGGCCAAATGCACCGTCTTCGCGACGCGTGCGGTCAAGTTCCTCGACTTCCTCCCAGTCAACATGCGAATACTGCTTTATTACCATCTGGCAGATGCGGTCGCCATCGTGGACAGTGAAGTCACTTTCACCGAGGTTTATAAGTATGATGCCGATCTCTCCGCGATAATCGGCGTCGATGGTGCCCGGAGTGTTGGCGATCGATATTCCATAATTCAGAGCCAATCCCGAACGGGGACGTATCTGGCACTCGTAGCCGGCGGGCAACTGCATATAGAGCCCTGTGCCTATCAGAGCTCGCTGAAGGGGCTTGAGCGTTACATCCCCCTCGGGGAGATAGGCGCGGACATCCAGTCCGGCGGCTTCGTGAGTGCTATATGAAGGCAGCGGATGATGACTGCGATTGATTATCTTGACGTTAACTTTATCCAGCATTTTGATGATTAATGATTGATGATTGATAGTCACGGAGCGACTGCCCTATCATCAAAATTCAAAATTATAAAAAAATATGGCTGTCCGGTGAGGACAGCCAGTGATTTTTTCCGTAAGCGGATTGGTTAGCCCTCCTCGATAGCGTCGTTGGGGCAAACCGATGCGCAGCTGCCACAGCTGATGCAGGTATCCGGGTCGATGTGATAGATATCACCCTCGGAGATAGCCTCTACGGGGCAAACGGGAAGACATGTTCCGCAAGCAACGCATCTGTCAGTAATTACGTAAGCCATAAGTATTTAAATTTTTCTGTTATAGTTGGATAATGCAAAGTTAATTCTAATAATTTAAACGAGCAACAAAAAGCCGAAAAAATTCACAAATATACACGAGAGAGGCTGTCCCTCAAATATAGACGCAGCCCCTTGTGCAATATAAAAAGGCTCCGATTTATCGGAGTCTCCTGAAGGTGGCGATTACCTACTCTTCCGCGTTAGCCCAATACATAGGCACGGACATCGGCGTGATAAGGTTTTACTTCTCTGTTCATAATGGGAAGAGGTAACCCTTGTGCAATAAAAAAGGCTCCGATCTCTCGGAGCCTCCTGAAGGTGGCGATTACCTACTCTTCCGCGTTAGCAGTACCATCGGCGTGATAAGG
>CAJLTZ010000024.1 GCA_905209725.1 uncultured Muribaculaceae bacterium | reverse complement strand
AGCGCGGCATTATCTCCACGAAGCGGCTGTAGGAGAATGTCCGGGGAAACAGATGTTTCCATTGTCCGCACACGCATGAAAGATAATAATGCTTGAAGTTGCGATAGGTGTTGAAGTGGAAGCAGATCAGAATCGTGATGACCTCCGCATCGGACATCATGCGCTTCCGGCGGCGTTTCGGGGCGTCAGGAGAGGACGGAAGGGAGTTTTTTGCCATCTCGACTTCAAATTCTTTGCAAAAATCATCCGCAATACAGAAAATTTCAGTAACTTTACTCTCGGTAATCATGATACAGTATTTATTGTTTGCTACCTCTAAATTACTACATATCAGTGATATTACCAAAAGAATCGGCAACTTTTTCAGGTTGCCGATTCAACTTTCTTGGGGGATCGCTTATCCCGAACTCGCGTTATGATTAAAGACAAGATTAAGTTCGCGCCCGATTATGCGGCGACTGATGCAGATTGTTTCGCATCTGTAGGAGTGACGGTGAAAGGACTCACGCCCGAACACATATGGCGGAATCTTATAAATTTCACGGAATGGCCCCGTTTCGACAAATCGATTATCGACATCAATTTCGAGGACTCGGCCCAGATTGACCCCCACCTCTTCGACAAGGCAGAGTTTTATTACGACACTCAGTCGGAGAAGCGAGTAAGATGCTTTGTGATCTGCGAGACGCATCCCAAGGACGACCGCAGCGGACGTCTGGCATATCGTGGCACGGCATTCGACCGCGACGGCAAGGAAATTTACACTATGGTGGTTGAATTCCTCGTGGGCGTACCAGGCAAGGATGGCGATTTCGCTCTCGACGCAGCCATCTCAATCAAGGGAGATAAAGCCCCGAAGGATGTCGGCCTTATCGGTTCACGATTAATGGGCGCTCTCGCCGACTTGGCAGAATACGCCAAAAAACACGACTAAGAGCCCGTCTGAGGGCAAACGAGCCTACGCAAAGGAATCACACATCAAGGCGCGGGAAGCACGGCAAAACAGAAAAATTTTAAGGTAGATTACAATAGGAAATCGGGCAGGAGGCCACCACGGCTTCTGCCCGATTGTCATATAACAACCAATGAAGATTCGGTAAAAGAGGCTCGCCGCCGCATCACAGACAAAGACCATTACGGGAATTACACCATCCAGGGAATCGCGGAATCAGTAGGAATAAAATCAGCGAGCTCCTTCATCGACTCCTTCAAGCGCCTCACAGGCGTGACCCCCTCCATCTACCAGAAGATGATCCTTACCCCGCCCGAGGATTGAAGAATGGATGGGATTTTTGATTGATGATTGGGGCGGGGCTCTTGTTCGGCTTCCGCCTCACCGCAGTAAAAAAGAAGAAAAGGGAATATGCAATGAGGAGATGGAAGGAGATGGAAGGAGATGGAAGGAGATGGAAGGAGATGGGATTGGGGGGATGGGGGAGGGGTGTAGATAAATTTTTGGAGGAAATTGCGAGATTTCGGATTTGGGATTGTAAATAATTTACAAAAAATAACTAACTTTACGCTTCAAAAACATTTCGCTTTTTCTCAACTGCCTAAATGCCTAAACATCCCGTCTCTCCATTGGTGGGTATGAATGATTAAAGCGGGGTGCGGCTAACTGTAATCGCGCGAATCTGATTAATGGATACTGAGGTTTATCATATACCGGCGCTGCTGCCGGAAGCACTTGACGGCTTGGGCATTAAGCCGGGCGGAGTATATGTTGACGCCACCTTTGGTGGCGGCGGCCACTCACGCGGCATCCTTTCCCGTCTGGGGAATGAAGGCCATCTCCTCGGTTTTGACAGGGATATAGATGCGCTTGCCAATGCCCCGGAGGATTCGCGATTTACATTTGTTCATTCCGATTTCCGCTATCTCACAAACTTCCTGCATTTCTACGGATATAACCAGGTTGACGGCATTCTGGCCGACCTTGGGGTTTCGTTTCATCATTTCGACAGCGCGGAACGCGGCTTCTCATTCCGCACGGATGCGCCGCTCGACATGCGCATGAACCGAAGAGGAGAGGTGACAGCCTCTACCCTGCTCCGCGACTATGACTCCGCATCACTGGAACGTCTGTTCCGCACATATACCGACCTGAAACGCCCCGGCGCGATAGCCAACGCGATAGTGAAAAGGAGAGACCACTCCCCTATCCTCACCACCGGCGAACTGGTGGAGACCGTACGCGGCACACTCAATCCGCGACAGGAGAAGAAAGACCTTGCACAGGTGTTTCAGGCACTCCGCATCGAGGTGAACGGCGAGATGGATGCCCTGCGTGCCCTTCTGCAGCAAAGCCTCAAGGCCCTGCGTCCCGGAGGACGCCTGGCGGTGATCACCTACCATTCCATCGAGGACCGTATGGTGAAGAACTTCATCCGCTCAGGGAATGTGGAGGGGAAAATGGAGAAGGACTTCTATGGAAATGTGCTTACGCCCTGGATTGCAGTGACGCGAAGCCCGATAGCACCTTCGGAAGAGGAAGTGGAACGCAATCCGCGGAGCCGGAGCGCCAAACTGCGTATAGCTGAAAAAAGAGAGGACTAAGGATGGCAAAGGGAAAGAACAACGAAGATGGCCGTGCCACTTTCCCCAAAGGGAAGAGGAGGGTCGATGAGCCGCAGGAGGAGGAGAAACGCTATTCCTGGCTGCAGGAATTCCGCTACGGACGTACCATATCCGTAGAATTCTTCCGACACAATGCGTGGCTTCTATTGGTATTGGTGGTGGCCGTGATTGCCCTGATTGGCCTTCGCTATCAGACAAAGACGAAGATGGCGGAGATCAAGAGGCTCAACACCGAGCTTCAGCGAGCCGAGAGCAACAAGCTCCAGCAGAAGGCGAACTATATGTCGCTGATCCGCGAAACGGAGATGCGCCGCCTCGTGAGGGAGAAAGGTCTCTCGCTCGAATTTCAGGAGCAACCACCCTATGAACTCATTATGGAAGGGAATTAGGGATTAGGGATTAGGAATTAGGGATTAGGAATTAGGGATTAGAAATTAGAAATTAGAAGTTTGAATTATTGATATAGCGGGAACGGATGGCTACAAAACAAAACAACAAGAAGCATATACTCTTCCGATACGGATTGATTACTATTGGCTTTGTGTTTTTCGCATTGGCACTGACGGTAAAGCTTTTCACCACGACCATCGTGGAGGCACCGGCTTGGAATGAGCGAGCGAAGCGCGAATTGTCGCGTCTTGACACTATTCGTCCGGAGCGGGGAAATATCCTTGCCGACAATGGTTCGATCCTGGCTTGCAATCTGAAGGTATATGATATCAAGATAGATCTTCGCCACAATAAAATCAACGATATGCCGGCGATTCCATGGAAGAAGATCGACGCCCTTGCCGACTCCCTTGACAAATATTATCCTCGCCGCGCCAACATTGGCACGAACCCCGACAGCATAAAGAAATATAGTTGGCACTCCAAACTGAAAGCAGAGTTTGAGAAGCCACAAGAGAAGCGCACACGCGCCCTGCGTTTGGTGAAGAAAGGGACATTGGAGGATTTCGAGCGAGTAAAGGGATTTCCATTCCTCTGCGAATTCAAGGGCTCGCGCACGCCGCTATATAAGGAAACAAAGAATGTTCGGATGTATCCCTTCGGGAAGATGGCCTACCGCAGCATCGGTCGTGTGAACGAGGATGCGCGCACGGGGCAGGTGCACGGATATTCGGGCCTTGAGAAGGACCTTGACTCGCTGCTTTATGGCACGCCGGGACTTTCGAAGAAGGTGGCGCTGACAAATGGCATCAGCAACTGGGTGTCTACTCCGGCACGCCGAGGCTTCGATATCCACACCACTATCAATATCGACCTGCAGGACATGCTCGAAGAGGAACTTCACAAGATATGCTCAGAGGCCAACGCAGAGTGGGGCACAGCAATCCTGATGGAGGTCAAGACCGGCGAAATCAAGGCGATATCCAACATCGAGCTTCTCGACGACGGCACATATGGCGAGGCTCTCAATAGGGCAGTCCTCCCCTACGAGCCGGGATCTGTGATGAAGCCGATATCCCTTATGATAGCCTTTGAGGACGGGCTTGTTCACTCGGTGAACGATATGGTGGACTGCAGTCCGTTTATGCGTACATCCGACCCGCACGGCGGAGGTATGAAGACGATGAAGCAGGTGATAGAGCAGTCGTCCAACACCGGCATCTCGCGCGTGATATTCCGTGGATATTCTCAGGATCCGGCAAAATGGCACGACCGCCTGGAGGGATTGGGCTTCTTTGAGCCTATACGTTCGGGCATCGCCGGGGAGTGCATCCCGCGCATCCGCAAGCTTCTTCCTCAGGACTCACACGGCAACAACATCACGATGACGGCGCGCCATCTCGACCTTGCCCGTCAGGCATATGGCTACAACACCGAGCTTCCGCCGCTATTCACGCTCTCCGTATATAATGCCATCGCCAACGACGGCAAATATGTCCGTCCGCATCTCGTGCGCAGCCTCATCGACGAGGATGGGCGCGACTCAGTGCTGAAGATCCAATATATCCGCGACTCGATATGCTCGGCAGCCACGGCACGGAAGGTGCGCGAGTGCATCCGCGAGGTGGTATGGGGCGAGCATGGCACGGCGCGACTGGTGCGCGACGACAGGGTGACGGTGGTTGGCAAGACCGGCACGGCCTATCCTGTGGAGAAGGGGGTATACAACCACAGCAAGCGCCGCTATGCGTTCGCAGGCTTCTTCCCCTATGAGAATCCGCAGTACAGCTGCATCTGTCTGGTACTCTCCGGAGCCGGCAATTCGGCCAACCGCACCTCGGGGCAGGTGGTAAAGAATATGGCGATCAAGATGTTCTCGCGCGGCATGCTCAATAACGTCTCGACCTATACGGCAACGCGCTGCGACTCAAAGCCAGTGGTGATGGCCTCGGGTAAAGATGATTATGCGGGCGTGGCAAAGGCTGTGGGGAGCAAGAGCGTGGCAAGGATTCCATATGCGCCGCAAGGCGCAGGCATTCCCGACGTGAAGGGCTATGACGCCCGGTCGGCCGTGAGGACGCTGGAGGGCAAGGGGCTGAATGTCTCGCTCACGGGAAGCGGGAAGGTGGTGGCGCAGGTGCCGGCTGCGGGCTCGCGCTATCGGCGGGGAGAAAAAGTGAAATTGACTCTGAGATGATTGTGGGAATTGAATTGATAATGAATATTGAGATTAGATAGAGATATAGATATGACAATCAAACTGGCGACACTTTTAGAGGATATCAATCCGATTGAAGTGATAGGAGACACCGATAAGAATATCACGAGTCTGGAAAGCGACTCGCGGAAAGTATCGAAGGAGGGGATGTTTGTGGCAGTACGTGGCGTCACCACGGATGGCCATAAATATATACCCGTAGTGGCGAGCGCCCATGTTGGCGCGATTGTTTGCGAAACGCTTCCTGCCACGATAGAGAAGGGCGTAACCTATATCCGGGTTGCCGACTCTGCAGAGGCGTTAGGACGCCTGGCATCTGCCTGGTATGGACATCCGTCGTACAAGCTGAAGCTTGTGGGCGTCACCGGCACCAACGGCAAGACCACGACCGCTACCCTACTCTATGAGATGGCGAAGCTTGAGGGCTACCGTGCCGGTCTTTTGTCGACAGTCTGCAATTACGTGCACGACCGCGCGATACCGACCACACACACCACCCCCGACCCGCTTACCCTCAACGAGTTACTTGCCGAGATGGTGGCCGATGGCTGCGACTACGCCTTTATGGAGGTATCGAGCCATGCAGCGCATCAGCGCCGCATCGCAGGCTTGCGCTTCACAGGAGCAGTATTCTCCAATCTCACACGCGACCATATGGACTATCACGGCACCGTGGAGAACTATATGAACGCCAAGAAGATGTTTTTCGACGGCCTCGACAAGGATGCGTTCGCGCTGGTGAACGCCGACGACAAGGCCGGAATGTATATGGTGCAGAACACAAAGGCAAAGGTATACACATACTCGTTGCGCAGCGACGCCGATTTCCGTTGCCGTGTTCTTGAGACGCGCCTCGACGGCACGCTTCTCGAGCTCAACGGCCAGGAGGTGGAGGTACGCTTCACAGGCCGCTTCAATGCCTACAACCTGACAGCGGTATATGGCGCCTCGATACTCACGGGCTTCCCGAAAGAGGATGTGCTTGTGAACATGAGCAAGCTTGTTCCTGTGGCCGGCCGTTTCCAGACCTTCCGCAGCCGCGAGGGGGTAACGGCCATCGTGGACTACGCCCACACGCCCGACGCGCTGGTGAATGTGCTTGACACGATTCGCGAGGTGGTAGGCTCCAATGGAGAGATCACCACAGTGGTGGGAGCGGGCGGCAACCGCGACCACGGCAAGCGTCCGATGATGGCGCGCGAGGCAGCATGCCGCTCCGACCTTCTGATCCTTACGAGCGACAATCCGCGCGACGAGGACCCCGAAGCCATCATCGCCGACATGAAGGCCGGACTGACGGAGGCCGAACTGCGCCGCACACTCTCCATCACCGACCGTCGCGAAGCCATCCGCACGGCAATGCGCATGGCCAAACCCGGCAGCGTGGTGCTCATCGCCGGCAAAGGTCACGAACCCTACCAGGAAGTGCAGGGCGTGCGCCATCATTTCGACGACCGCGAGGAGGTGGAAAATATCATCAAATAAGAAACAGGCTTAAATATATAAGAGATGTTTTACTGGCTGTTGCAGCTCTTCGATGGAGTTGATTTCCCAGGGCACAATCTGATGAGTTACATCACGTTCCGTGCCGGAGTGTCCTTTGCGTTGGCGCTTCTGTTGGCGCTTGTCTTCGGACACACAGTGATCCGCAGGCTTCAGCGCATGCAGATAGGGGAGGAGGTTAGAAATCTTGGACTCCAGGGACAGTTGGACAAGAAAGGAACTCCCACGATGGGAGGCATCATCATCATCATGTCTATTCTTGTGCCCTGCCTCTTGGTGGGCAACCTCACCAACATCTACATGATCCTGATGCTTGTGGCCACCGTATGGATGGGCACAATCGGTTTCCTTGACGACTACCGCAAACTGAAATATCACAACAAGGATGGCCTGAAGGGTAAATATAAGGTAACGGGGCAGGTGGGTCTCGGTCTGCTCGTGGGCATCACAATGTGGCTGTCGCCGGAGATTGTGATGAGCGAGAATTTCGAGCGCGAAACGGGCCCCGACCACCATACCGAGATAGTGTTCTCACAGGAGCAGGTGAAGTCGCCACAGACCACCATCCCCTTTGTGAAGAACAACAACTTCAACTATCAGTGGCTCACCGACTGGATTTCCGACTCCGACGCCGCAAAGACATTGGGCTGGCTTGTGTTCGTGCTCGTAGTGGTATTAGTGGTGACGGCCGTGAGCAACGGCGCCAACCTCACCGACGGCATCGACGGACTCTGCGCGGGCACCTCTGCTATAATCGGGGTGGCGCTCCTTGTAATGGCCTATCTGGGAGGCAATGTGATATATTCGAGTTATCTGAATATCATGTATATACCCGGGTCGGAGGAGCTGGTGGTCTATGCAGCCGCCTTCATCGGCGCATTGGTGGGCTTCCTCTGGTATAATGCCTTCCCGGCACAGGTGTTCATGGGCGACACGGGAAGCCTGATGCTCGGAGGCGTGTTGGCTGTATTTGCCATTCTGATACGCAAGGAACTGCTTATTCCACTGCTCTGCCTGATATTTTTCCTTGAGGATGTATCGGTGATGATGCAGGTGGGATATTTCAGATATACCAAGAAGCGCTATGGCGAGGGACATCGCATCTTCAAGATGACGCCTCTCCACCATCACTTCCAGAAGGATGCCGACCCGCTGGCCAAGGTGAAATGGAATTTCCCGCGCCACGGCATTCCTGAAGCGAAGATTACCGTGCGCTTCTGGATTGTGGGAATATTACTTGCAGTATTGACATTCGTGACATTAAAGATAAGATGAAAGAGAGAGAAAAACTTGTGGTCCTTGGCGGAGGGGAGAGCGGCACAGGCGCTGCTGTGCTCGGCAAGGTCAAGGGCATGGACGTGATTCTCAGCGACATGGGTAAAATCGCGCCCAAATATAAAGATATTCTTGAGGAGGAGGGGATTGAATATGAGGAGGGTGGACACACCGAGGAGCGTCTTCTTGACGCCGACATCGTGATCAAGAGTCCCGGCATACCTTCCACGGCACCGCTTGTACAGAAGTTCGTGGCGAAAGGGGTACCCGTATTGTCGGAGATTGAATTCGCCGGAAGATACACTGACGCGCAGATGGTGTGCATCACGGGAAGCAACGGCAAAACCACCACTACCCTACTCACCTATCATATCCTGCGTTCGGCAGGACTTGATGTGGGCCTGGCAGGGAATGTGGGCCGCAGCCTGGCCTATCAGGTGGCCAAGGGTGACCACGCGGTGTATGTGATTGAGCTTTCGAGCTTCCAACTGGAGAATATGTACGATTTCCGCGCCAACATCGCCGTGATAATGAACATCACGCCCGACCATATGGACCGCTACGACCATAAGATGGAGAATTATGTGGCAGCCAAATTCCGTATCCTGCAGAACCAGACGCCCGACGACTATTTCATCTACTGGCAGGATGATCCAGTGGTGATGGATCAGATCCGTCAGATTCAGATAGAGGCTATGCAAATGCCCTTCAGCGAGCATCGCGAAGAGGGAAGTGCCGCTTATGTGGAGAATGGCATCGTGCGCTTTACCACACCCACCGATGTATGGGAAATACCGCGCGACCGCCTTGCGCTTCCGGGTCTTCACAACCTTTACAATTCAATGGCAGCCGGTCTGAGCGCTACCCTGCTCCATGTGAAAGATGATACCATCCGCCGCGCCCTGGAGGACTTCGAGGCTGTGGAGCACCGCCTTGAGTTTGTGCGCGAGGTGGAAGGCGTGCGCTGGATCAATGACTCGAAGGCCACCAATGTGAATTCCACCTGGTATGCGCTTGAGAGCATGACCACTCCTACTGTGCTGATATTGGGAGGCAAGGACAAAGGCAACGACTATAGCGAAATCGAGCCTCTCGTAAAGGAAAAGGTGAAAGCGATTGTCTGCATGGGTGTTGACAACAGCAAGATCCTCTCCTATTTCGAGGGAAAAGTGCCTGAGATTCGCGACACTCACAGCCTTGACGAGGCGGTGAAGGCCTGCCACGAGATTGCCAATGCAGGGGATACGGTGCTTCTTTCGCCCTGCTGCGCAAGTTTCGACCTCTTCCACAGCTATGAAGAGCGCGGCGAGCTCTTCAAGGAGAGAGTCAACAAGATTTAATTTTGAATTTTGAATTGATATTTGATATCTGATATTTGATATTTGATAAAAGGATACCATGGGAGATAATGATGAGATAAGGGGGGGTATTGAGATACGGGAGACTGTGGATGGGCGACCTAAGGATGGGCGCGAATCCGGAGGAGGGGAGAATGGAGCCTCTGCGCCGAAGCGCAATAGGGTGGCGGCGGCAATAAGCCAGGTGGCTTCGGGTGTGAAGCCTGCGAAAAAACTTAACCGCCCCGACCCCTACATTTGGGGCATCTACATCATGCTGCTGATGATAAGCGTGGTGGAATTGTTCTCAGCCTCGAGCACCGAGGTGTCGGGCGGGAATGTGTATGGACCTCTGATCCGTCACTCCATATTTCTGGTGATGGGACTGGGCATCGTGCTCTGGATGCAGCGCACCCCCTATACACTTATCAGCAAATTCGCCTGGGCATTCGCCATATTCTCATTGGGACTGCTACTGCTGTCGTCGGTGGTGGGCGTTGAGATCAATGGCGCCCAGCGAGCCATCAGCGTGGCGGGCATGACCATCCAGCCGGCTGAGATTGTAAAGCTGTCGGTGGTGTGCCTGTTGGCATCGATATTGGGCAAGAACCAGACTCCGGGCGGCGTGACCAACTATGGCGTGATAACGGCTGCCATAGTGGTTGTGGTGTTCGGTGCGTGTCTATGGCGCAACGGCCTTACCAACACCATTCTGCTGATGCTTGTGAGCATTGCCATGATGCTGATAGGCGGCATCCAGTGGAAGAAATTCGGGCTTGTGATGCTTGTCTATGCAGTGGGCGTGGGAGCGCTTGTGATGATAAAATATGTGACTCCGAGCACCACCGAATTCGACCGCATCGAGCAGCAACAGCAGCTAATAGCGCAGCAGGGCGGCGAAAGCGCGGTGATCACCCAGAAATCGGAGGGTGTGAACCGAACAGGCACCCACAAGGGGCGTCTGGCACGCCACCTTGCCGGAGTTCATCCCGATGACCCGATCGACGATTACAACCGCCAGGTGATATTCTCGAAATTTGCACAGGCCAATGGGGGCCTGTTCGGCCAGGGACCGGGCAATTCGCGTGAGAGCGCGCGTCTGCCCCTCGCCTTCTCCGACTATATCTATTCAATTATAGTGGAGGATACAGGTTTCATAGGAGGAATGCTCGTGATGATTCTCTATCTGCTTCTTGTGGCGCGTGCAGGCCGCATCGCCTACAAATGCTCAAGAGCCTTCCCGGCGTTCCTGATATTGGGATGCGCCGTGATGATAGCGCTGCAGGCATTCGTGCATATGGCCATTGTGACGGGGTTATTCCCGGTATCGGGTCAGCCCCTACCCTTCATCTCGAAGGGTGGCACCTCGGTATTGGTGATGTCGATGACACTGGGAATAATGCTTTCGGTTAGCCGCTTTGCCGCACACTCGGGCAATAAGAAACACACCGAGGCTGAGATGAAGACACTCCCCGACGATATGCAGGCAGCAAACTATACTGAAAATTAGGGAATAGGGAATAGGGAATACGAATGATATGGAAAAGGACAGATACAGGATATTAATCAGCGGCGGGGGCACAGGTGGACACATCTTCCCAGCCCTATCAATAGCCAACGCGCTGCGACGCCACGCGAAGGTGGACATACTCTTTGTGGGCGCCGAGAACAGGATGGAGATGGAGAAGGTGCCGGCGGCTGGATATGAGATAAAGGGCTTGCCGGTGGCAGGTTTCGACCGCAAGCGCCTGTGGCGTAATTTCGGAGTGCTTCTGAAACTTCGCAAGAGCCTCTCGATGGCACGCAAGATTGTGAAGGAGTTCAAGCCCGACCTGGCGATAGGCGTGGGGGGATACTGCTCAGGCCCTACCCTCAAGGCGGCTCAGAAACTCGGCGTCCCTACCCTGATTCAGGAACAGAACTCCTATCCCGGAGTGACCAACAAGTTGCTGGCCAAGAAGGCGGAGAAGATATGCGTGGCATATCCCGACCTGGAGCGCTTCTTCCCTGCAGAAAAGATAATAATGACGGGCAATCCTATCCGCAAGGACCTTCTTGAGAAGAGTCTTGATAATGGAAAGGCACGCGAGAGTTTCGGTCTGGATGCAGAACGCCCTACCCTATTGGTTGTGGGTGGCAGCTTAGGAGCGCTGACTCTCAACGAAAGCCTTGAAAAGGGGCTTGCGGAGCTCGTGGATAGCGGTCTGCAGGTGATCTGGCAGACAGGTAAGAATTTCGGCGAACGAGGCGTGAAGGCCGCCAAAGGGATGAAGGGAGTTGTGGTGACGAAATTCATCAACGATATGGCCTCGGCTTATGCGGCAGCCGACCTTGTGGTGTCGCGTGCAGGCGCCGGTTCGATATCTGAACTCGAGATATTGGGCAAGCCGGCACTGCTTGTCCCCTCCCCTAACGTATCAGAAGACCACCAGCGCAAGAATGCGCGTGCGCTTGTGGACCGCGGTGCGGCAGCATATGTCGACGACACGGAGGCCCGCGAGAAACTGATACCTGAAATCAAGCGCCTTATGGCCGACAAGAAAGCCCTTGAGGATATGGGCCGCAATATCAAGGCGATGGCTGAGCGCGACAGCGACGACCGCATCGCGGAGATTGCACTCTCAATAATTGAGAAATAATTATTCGGCTTCCGCCTCATCGCAGAAAAGAATTTTATGACGAATACCGAGGATTGGAGATTGATGATTGATGATTCTTTTGATTGAGGATTGAAGATTTTTTGATTTATGATTGAAGATTCGATAAAGAGGATATATTTTGTGGGTGCCGGGGGAATCGGAATGGCAAACCTTGTGCGCTATTATCTGCGCCACGGACTGGATGTTGCGGGCTACGACCGCACCGAGTCAGAACTTACGGACACACTCGAGAAAGAGGGCGCCCGCATCACATATACCGACAACGTGTCGGAGATTCCGGAGGCATTCCGCCGGAAAGAGGGAACACTGGTGGTATATACGCCGGCAGTGCCGGAGAGCAGTGAGATTCTGAGCTTTTTCCGCAAAGAGGGTCATGAAGTGATAAAACGTGCGGCACTCTTAGGACGAATCACCCGCAATACGAAGGGAATCTGCGTGGCCGGCAGCCATGGCAAGACCACGACCTGCTCCATGATAGCGAACATCCTTCGCGGTTCGGAGAAGGGATGCACGGCATTTTTAGGTGGTATCCTGCGCAACACCGGTTCGAATCTCGTGCTCAATGAGAAATCGGAATACAGCGTGATAGAGGCAGATGAATACGACCGCAGTTTCCATCAACTTTCGCCATGGACGGCCGTGGTGACAAGCACCGACCCCGACCATCTCGACATCTATGGCGACGAGGAGCATTATCTGGAGGCTTTCAGCATCTTCACGAGCCTCATCCGCGAAGGTGGCAACCTTTTGGTCCACACAGGGCTGAAATTCAAGCCTGCGCCTAATTGTGGGGTAAAGGTCTACACCTACCGAGGCATCGGGAGCAACGACGCCGACTGGCATGCCGAGGATGTGCGGTTTGGCCGTGGAGAGATACGCTTCACACTTTGCGGCCCCGACGGGCTGCGCATCGAGAATCTATCGCCGGGCGTGCCTGTGGAGATAAATGTGGAGAATGCAGTGGCGGCAGCAGCGGCGGCTCTTCTCGCAGGAGCCACAGAGGATGAGGTAAGAGCCGGACTGGAGAGTTTCCGGGGCGCAAAGCGCCGCTTCGAGGTATGGAACGACGGCAATGACGGCACACCCGTGCTCATCGATGACTACGCCCACAGTCCCAATGAGATACGCGCCTCCATCGAATCCGTAAGGAAACTCTATCCGGGCAAGGAGATAACAGTAATCTTCCAGCCCCATCTCTACACGCGCACCCGCGATTTCGCACCGGAATTTTCCGAAGCGCTCAGTGCGGCCGACCGTGTGATAATGCCGGAAATCTATCCGGCAAGGGAATTGCCGATACCCGGCGTGGACAGTGAATTGATACTTCGCGGCGTGAAATGCAATGAAAAAATCTATTGCGAGCGGAAAGATTTGCTGAATCTGATAAAAAATAGTAATTTTGAAATTCTTATGACCCTTGGCGCCGCCGACATCGACCGGTTGCTTCCCGAGATATCAGAGATTCTGAAGGAGAAGCACTAAGGAGATGCGTCACAGGCCGGGAGAATAGAGAGAACAACTGAACACACAAATTATGGCAAAGAAGGGAACGATATTTAAATGGGTTCTACTGGTGCTTCTTGCGGGCTATGTCTGCACGGCAACGGTATGGGCGCACTATGAGTCGCTTCGCCATATGTGCACAGGGATTGAGGTGAATGTGGAGGGGAATCCTCAGATGGCGAAGACAATCCGCCAGGGGGTGGAGGAGGAGCTTCATAATTACCCCACACGGATAGTGGGCTCTCAGCTTAAACAGATCAATACGCAGGATATCGAGCGATACCTCGGGCGTCTCAACACGTTCGAGAGCGTGCACTGCATGATAGCATCCGACGGCAAACTGAGCGTGGGGGTGGTTCCGCTGGTGCCCGTGATGCGCGTCTTCTTCGGCAACAATTCATATTACATCAACAAAGAGGGGAAACATATCGCCTCGAATGCTGAGTTTTATAGCGATGTGCCGGTGGTGACGGGCAATTTCAAGCATGACTTCCAGCCGCAACAGGTATTGCCGCTGGTAAGATTCGTAAATGAGGACCCGATGATGCGCGACCTGACCAGTATGATAGTGGCTCAGGACGCTCACAACCTGCTGATAGTGCCGCGAGTGAGCGGGCACGTGGTGAACTTCGGCGACACCACACGTCTTGCCGAGAAACGCCGTGCCCTGGCCACCTTCTATCGGGAGGTGATGCCCTATAAGGGCTGGAATGAATATGACACCATCTCGGTGAAATTCCGGGGACAGGTGGTGGCCACGCGCCGCGACAAAGCGCGGCTCAATCATGCCGAGGAGGAATTCGAGGAGGTAGACCTTGAGGAGGGCACACTTCCCGACGGGGGAGGACACTCCGGAGAGGGGACAGAAACCAAAACAGAAAATAAAACAGAAACCACAAAGCTCCACGAGAGCGAAACAACATAAAGAGAGATGGCCGAAACCAACAATGCAGAGAGATATGTAGCCGCCATAGAGATATGCAGCTCCAAGATAATAGCGGCAGTAGGGAAGCCGCGAGAAGACGGACGTCTGGACATCATCGCCACCGATCAGGAGCGATGTGTGGAGGGCGTGCGTTATGGCATCATCCAGAATCTGGAGGAGACGTCGATGCGCGTGGCCCGGATACTGGAGCGCATAGAGCGTAAACCGTCGGTGACGCCAAGGGTTATCGACGGGGTGTTCGTGGGTC
Organism: uncultured Muribaculaceae bacterium; assembly: GCA_905209725.1. Taxonomy (GTDB): domain Bacteria; phylum Bacteroidota; class Bacteroidia; order Bacteroidales; family Muribaculaceae; genus Lepagella. Next base: position 14,480 of record CAJLTZ010000024.1, on the reverse strand, counting down.
TGTCGGGCCGCTCACTGCGCAGCATCTGCACTGAGGTAAAGATCAATCTTCCAGACGAGACGGAGGTCAACGAGGAGGTGCTGAAGCGTCTTCACGACCAGGCTCTCTCCACGGCGGTAGACTCATCCTTGGAGGTGGTTGACGCCATACCGAGACTTTATCACGTTGGCAAACAGGAAACATTGCAGCCACGGGGCATGGTGGGGAACAGCATCAGCGCCACGTACGACCTGATAGTGTGCCGTCCGGAGCTTCGCAGGATGCTCACGCGCACCCTCACCGACAAATTAGGCGTACAGATAGAGGGCTTCATCGTGACGGCTCTGAGCACGGCTCAGGTGATTCTGAAGCCTGACGAGAAGCGTCTGGGCTGCATGCTCGTGGACATAGGCGCAGAGACCACAGCCGTGACCATCTACAAGGGTGGCCATCTCGAATATTTCGTGACGCTTCCCCTTGGCGGACGCAACATCACACGCGACCTTACCAGCCTCGGCCATCTTCTCGAGGAAAAAGCCGAGGAACTGAAGATAACCTCCGGCAACGCCCAGCCGCGGGACATGGCCTCCACGCTGAACATCAACGGAGTGCAGATGAACGACGTGTCAAACCTGATAGTGGCCCGCGCCGAAGAGATAGCCCTCAACATCGTGCAGCAGATCTATTACGCCGGCCTGAAGGAGAAGGATCTTCCCGGCGGCATCATCTGCATCGGGGGAGGCTCGAAACTCAACGGCATGCTCGACCTGCTCAAGCAACTCACCAACATGTCGGTGCGCCGCGGCGAGATTCCGCAGTACATCGCCGTGGAGGACTCCAAAGGGCCGTCGGCAGAACTTATCGAAGTGGCCAGCGTTCTCTATTCCGGGGCTATGACCACGGATGTGAACTGTCTGGAATTCCCCACCCAGGAGGAGATGCCCATCAACGGCAGCACCCCCAATACACCGGAAGCGCCGGGCCAGAAGGGGGGCGGCACAGAAAAGCTGCACAAACCTAAGGGAAAAGGACTTTTCGGCAAATTCAGCGACAGAGTTGCCAGATTTTTCTCCGACCCCGGAGAGGACAAGAGCGATCTTATCGAATAAGGATTGGAACGGATAAACAAAGGAAACAATGGACGAAGACACAAGGGATATACTCGACGGATCGCAGTTTGCGACCGGCAATGACAACGGCGCCATCATCAAGGTGATCGGCATTGGCGGCGGCGGTGGCAACGCCGTGAATTTCATGTACAAGGAGAAGATACGCCATATCAACTTTGTGGTATGCAACACCGACAAGCAGGCGCTCGAAATGTCGCCGGTTGAGACGAAAGTGCTTCTTGGCAAGGAGATTACTCACGGTCTAGGAGCGGGCAACAAGCCGGAAATCGGACGCCAGTGTGCGGAGGCAAGCGTGGAGGAGCTGAAGAGTCTCTTCAACGACGAGACCGAGATGGTGTTCATCACGGCCGGCATGGGGGGAGGCACCGGCACAGGCGCGGCGCCTGTGGTGGCACGCATCGCCAAAGAGGCCGGTATGCTGACAATCGGTATCGTCACAGTGCCATTTATGTTTGAGGGTGAGAGTAAGATTATCAAGGCATTGGAAGGTGCAGATGAGCTGCGCAAGCATGTTGACGCCCTTCTTATGATCAACAACGAGAACCTGATAGACCTCTACAAGGACCTCAACCTCTTCAACGCCTTCAGCAAAGCCGACGACACCCTTGCCAACGCCGCCCGAAGCATCTCGGAGATTATCTCAGAGCCATGCTATGTGAACGTGGACTTCCAGGATGTGAAGACCACGCTCAAGGACAGCGGTTCGGCGATAATCGCCACAGCGATAGGAGAGGGTGAGCACCGAATCACCAACGCCATCAAGGGCGCGCTCCATTCACCCCTTCTCAAGGCTCACGACATCAACACCTCCAAGCGTCTTCTGCTCAAATTCATCTGCGCCAAAGACTCCGACAATCCCATCCGCACCGAAGAGATGGGCGAGATCACGGCCTTCACCTCCAAACTTCCTGCAAGTGTGGATGTGAAATGGGGTATCGGCGACAACCCAGAGATGGGCGACAAGGTGAAGGTAACCGTGCTTGCCTCAGGCTTCGACGTGACGATAGGAGAGGGGAAAAAGATTATCATCGACAATAACGATGAAAATAACAACGGGACCATCAACATGGGACCGAAGCCCGATTCGAAACTACCGGAGAATACAGAGAAGACGATAGCCGATGTGTACGGCCCCGACAAGATCCGCACACAGAAGATAGAGTCGATGAAGCTGAAATACGCTGTGCTGAAGCCATCACAGATGGACGACCACGATGTGATAGCGCAGATAGAGCGCGTGCCGGCATTCAACCGTCCGAGTGAATTCAATATGCTTTTGGAGCATATCAACGACCCGGCCAGCGATCCAGCGCCCGACCCGCGACAGGAACAGCGGAGCGGAAACAAGATATCATTCTGATTATAAATAACCAAAACACATATTTTACCACGCCAAAACGCTCATTAAGTCAGAAGTCAGAAGTCAGAAGTAATAGAGTTTAGTGACTATTTGATAAGTAATGGGGAGGGCGTACACTGAAACCCGATGGAAAATAGCTTTTCAATGGTGGCCAAGACGTTTCAAGGCCTTGAGGATGTGCTCCGCGACGAATTGATCAGTCTTGGGGCCGAGAACGTTGAAATGGGCAACCGTATGGTCAGTTTCGAGGGGGACCTCGAGATGATGTACAAGGCCAACCTTTGCTGCCGCACAGCATTGAGAATCCTGAAGCCGATAGAGAAATTCACGGCCTATAATCCCGACGAGCTCTATGATATAGTACGGGAGATAGAATGGGGGAAATATCTTACACCGGAGATGACCTTCGCCATCGACGCCACGGTGAACAGCGAGGATTTCACACATTCGCGCTTTGTGACGTACAGGGTGAAGGATGGCATAGTGGACCATTTCCGCGACAAGACCGGGGAGCGCCCATCGATTCGCGTGAATGGCGCCGATGTCCTGTTTAACGTGCATATCCAGGGGAGCCGGGTGACCATCTCGCTCGACTCGAGCGGCGAGCCGCTGTCGAAGCGTGGATATCGCGCCGAACAGACGGAGGCACCCATCAACGAAGTGCTTGCCGCCGGAATCATAATGAAGACGGGCTGGCGCGGCGACTGCAATTTCGCCGACCCGATGTGCGGTTCGGGCACGTTCCTCATCGAGGCCGCCCTCATCGCCGCCAACATCAACCCCGGCATCTACCGCCAGAACTTCGCCTTCGAGCGCTGGAACGACTTCGATTCGGAACTCTTCGAAAGCCTCTACAACGATGACAGCAACGAGCGTGAATTCGCCTTCAAGATATATGGCGGCGATATCGACGCCGAGGCTGTGGCGATAGCCCGCAAGAATATCAAGAACGCACAGCTCGAAGACATGATTGAGCTCTCGTGGCGCCCACTGTCGGAATGGACCGACAATCCGGAAGCCGGCGTGATGGTGATGAATCCACCCTACGGACAGCGCCTGAAGCCGGATGATATGACCGAGCTCTACCGTGGCATCGGCCAGTCGCTGAAGCGCAATTTCCCGGGGTGGCACGTATGGATAATCGGCATGAACGACGATGACTTCGCCAATATCGGGCTGAAGCCGTCGATGAAGATACCGATGCTCAACGGAAGTCTGGAATGCACGCTGCGCGAATATGTGATGTTTGACGGGAGTTACAATGATTTCCGGGCAGAGGGGGGCCGCGTGCGCGAGCATGACGGCGACACCGAGGACCGCGGACCGCGGAAGATGCGTCGTCTGAGCGAGGATGAATGGAAAAAGGAAACGCGCAAATTCGGAGGACACACCGAACGAGGCGACCGCAATTCCATCAAGAAGAAATCGCGGGACGGCGGCAACGGCAAGGAAAACCGCCGCGACGGAGGCTATCATAAGAACGACCGCCGTGAGGGAGGCTATCATAAGGATGACCGCCGTGAGGGCAGAGGAGGCTCCTACGGCAAAGAGAGCCGCCGCGATGGAGGATATCATAAGAACGACCGCAGAGAGGGGAGAGAAGCCCGCAAAATCAACGACCGCGGGCCAAGCATCTCCGCCGACAGAGAAGAGGTGATAAATCCTGTTCATTTCCGCCGGCGCAAGCAGAAACGCGACTGGGAGGATGAGGGAGATTAACCGACAGACCACCACACCATTGGCTGTGATCCTGGCTTTGGCCATGAGTGCCACAGCCTTCTTCACAAGCCCCATGCCTGCCATCACAGGCAAGATGGGGCTTTGCCTTCCTTCGCCCAATGAATGGATGATTCCGGAAGTGGTGTCGTGGGCAATCAATCTCACGCTGCTTCTCGCCACGGCCGTGGCGCTCTATTTCTCCAACAAGAGCCATACGTTTGTGCCAGGCTCGGGGGGATTCATTTCGGCGATATTCTTAGTGGCGGCTGCCTCCAATCCCTGGATTTCGGGCGTGCTCACCAGTTCGATAATACTTGCCGCCTGCAATCTTGCCTGCCTCACCATCCTCTTCTTCTGCTACCGGCAACAGAATGCCACACAGGAGATTTTCGTGGTGGCCACGATTCTTTCGTTAGGGTCGATGATCCAGTATGCATTCATCCTTATGATTCCGGCCTATATCATTGTGGCCATATTGATGAAATGCTTCAGGTTCAAGGAGTTCTTGGCGCTTCTGATGGGTCTTGCGGCGCCCTATTGGGTGGGGATAGGCTTAGGAATCATACCTTTGGGGAATTTCGCGATGCCCACGTTGAGCAATCTCTTCACGGGAGATGCCGCCACTCGTGAACTATTTATCGTGATGGTGAACATAGGGGTTACAGCAGTGGCCTCCTGCCTGTTGGGCCTCAACAACCTGGTGAAGCTCTATGCCGGCAACCCCAAGCGGCGATTGCTCAATTTAGCGGCAGCCACAGTAGGGATATTCTGCCTCTTGGGAATCATATTCGACTATACCAACATGACAGCCTATATGGGCACTATCTATATGATAGGCGCCGTGCAACTTGCCAATCTCTTCGCGCTCTGGCATATACGGCGCGAGCAGATATGGGCGCTTGTGGTGATGGCCATATATGTGGGATTCTTCCTTGCAACTACTATTTGATGATTAATAATTGATAATTGATGAAGGGATTACGGATAATCGTGGATGATAATATTCCTTACATCAAGGGACGCCTGGAAGGGGTGCCTGAGGTGGAGGAAGTGATATATGTTGACCAGTTTGGTTTTACGCCTGAGATTGTGAAGGATGCCGACGCGGTAGTGATTCGCACGCGCACGCGCTGCAATGAGGCGCTTCTCGGTGGCTCGCGGGTGAAATTAGTGGCCACGGCCACCATCGGCATGGACCAGATTGACAGGGACTGGTGCGCCAAGGCCGGCATTGATGTTCGCAACGCGCCGGGGTGCAATGCACCCGGAGTGGCACAATATGTGTGGTCGGCGCTTCTTCGCGAGGGCTTCAAGGCCGGCCGTGACAAACTCGGCATCGTGGGCTGCGGCAATGTAGGCAGCATAGTGAAAGCCTGGGGAGAGCGTCTTGGCACCGAGATATTGGTGAACGACCCTCCCAAGGAGGCAGAGAACCCGGAAGGCAGTTATCACAGTCTTGAGGAGGTGCTCAGTGAATGCGATGCCGTGACGCTGCACACACCGCTCACGCGCGATGGGGAATGGCCTTCGTATCATCTGATTTCCGAGGAGGAGTTAGAACTGATGAAGCCTGGAGCGCTTCTTATCAACGCGGCTCGCGGGCCGGTGGTGAATGGCGACGCCGTGAAAGCCGCAGCGAAGGATGGCCGCATCCGCGCCGTGATCGACACCTGGGAGGGAGAGCCGGAGATTGATCCGGAACTCCTGAATGTGGTGGATTATGGCACATTCCATATCGCAGGATATTCCCGGCAGGGCAAGGAGCGCGCCACACGTATGGCTCTCGAGGCGCTTGAGCAGAAGTTTGGCATCAAGATTGACAAGAGTGGACTGGCAGGAGCCTATTCTGAACCCGAGGGACTTTGCGAAGAGAGCATTCTGCGCTCATATGACCCCGGGCACGATATGATGCCTCTGAGGGAGCACCCGGAATTTTTCGACACTCTGCGCGCCAATTACTATTATCGCGACGAAGTGAAATAAACCGGCATCTTCACACATCCTTCTATAAAAGAGACTAATGGGATATAACAAGAAATATTATGTGGTGTGGCAGGGTCGTCAGCCGGGCGTCTACGATGATCTGTCGGATGCGATGGAGCAGGTGGAGGACTATCCCGGGGCGGCGTTCAAGGGCTATGACAGCGCCGGGGCTGCCGCGGAGGCCTACAGGCAGGGATGTCGCCGGGTTGAACAGAAAGAACTCGGCAATCTGCTTAATGGGGTGAACCGGAACGCACACACGCAACTGGAGGCCAACAAGCAACTGGAAGCGCAGCGGACCAATATGCCGCGAGCCGGAGTTCCCGACTATATGTCGTTTCCGGAGATTGACCTGAACGGCTGGGCTGTGGATGCAGCCTGTGCGGGAAATCCGGGAAAAATGGAATATCGCGGTGTGTCGCTCCTCACGGGAGAGCAGATATTCCATGTGGGACCGTTCGAGCGCTCCACGAATAATATCGGGGAATTTCTTGCCATAGTTCACGCGCTGGCGCTGATGTTCCAGCGCGGGGAGACACACACCATCTACAGCGACTCGAAGACGGGGATGGCATGGGTGCGCGACCGCAAGGTGAAGACCCAACTGGCACGCACGCCGCAGACAGAGCCGAGTTTTCGAATGATGGAGCGGGCGTTGTCGTGGCTCAACACGCATCAGGTGGATGCGAAGATACTGAAATGGAACACTGACAAATGGGGGGAGATACCGGCGGATTTCGGTCGCAAGGGCTGAGGCTTGCGCGCAGGATAGCGACACTTAGCGGCGCCTGCTCATGGGGATGCGTGGAGGCGGCACCGGTGGAGCAGGATGCGTTTGAGGCATATCAGCAGTGGCTTGAAGGGGGATATGCTGCCGGAATGGATTATCTCGCCAAATATCAGGAGTTGCGGCGCGACCCGCGTCTTCTTATGGAGGATGCCGAGGCGGCGGTGATTGTGACATTGGCTTTCAGCTATGCGCCGGAAAGGGAACGGGATGCAGGGCTACCGATGATTTCGGCTTATGCCTATGGGAAGGACTATCACGATATCTTGCGGAAGCGGATATTAGAGGCGTTGCGGGAAACGGATTTGCGAGGGAGACATTTGCGCCGACTTTACCGGATATGCGTGGACACGGCGCCTGTGATGGAGAGATATTGGGCAGTGAGGAGCGGGATGGCACAGCGATGCCGCAATGGGATGGTGAGCGTGCCGGGAGCGGGACCGCGGGTGTTTTTGGCTGAGGTGATTGTGGCTCGCGAAGCTCTTGAGGACTGGGATGATCTGGATAAAGAAACAAGAGGGGTGGGGATTGCGGAAGCCGAAGTTTGTCTTGACTGCGGGGCTTGTGTTCGCGCTTGCCCGGGCGGAGCGCTGGCTGATGGGAAGTATGGGGAGATGGATGCGCGGCGGTGCCTTAGTTATCTGACCATCGAGCACCGCGGCGACTGGGACACAGCCGAGGGGCGGGAGGCGATGGCCACTGCGGCCGGGCGCAATACGCTTTATGGTTGCGACCGCTGCGTGAATGCCTGCCCGCTGCTGGCTCAAGAGAATGCGGCGCTCACATTGCCGGAATTTGCAATAGGGGAGAGGCTGCTGAATCTCGACGCAGATGAGGCCCGGAAACTCTCGGAAGAGGAATGGCGGAAACTGACGGCAGGCTCAGCAATGCGGAGGGTGAAATTTGAGGGATGGAAGAGAAACCTCTCCTCTAATTTTGAATTTTGAATTTTGAATTTTGAAATTGAATTTTGAGTAAGAGTCTGAAATTTAAGAAGAGCGAACGATTGCACCATAAGAATCTAGTGCAGACGATATTCAGCAAGGGGAAATCGGTTTATGATTTTCCATTGCGGCTTGTGTGGCGGAAACTTACGCCGGAAGAACTGGCGGGATGCTACCGACACGAAGTTCCGGAGGGTATCGGCAAGTTGCAGATGATGGTCACGGTGCCGAAGCGGAAGCGGCGGCACGCAGTGGACCGCGTGCTTCTTCGCCGCAGGATCCGGGAGGCTTATCGGCTCAATCGCCTGCCGCTTAAGGAGATGGCTGAAAACGACCCGGAGATTGGCACACTGCAGCTGGCTTTTGTATATATCCATACTGAAAATACGGATTATGAGCTTATTGAGCGCAAGATGCTGCGCTTATTGGGGAAAGTGGCTGCCGAGATAGGAGGGAGGAAATGAAGAAGCCGATGAGTCTTGGACGGCGACTTGCGCTGCTGCCTGTACGGTTTTATCAAGGGGCGATTTCACCAATGCTGCCGCCGAGTTGCCGATACACTCCTACGTGCAGCCAGTATGCAGTGGAGGCGATAGAGAAATATGGGGCGATAAAGGGGAGCTGGCTTGCGGCGAAACGGATTGGGCGCTGCCATCCGTGGGGAGGCAGCGGATATGACCCGGTGCCTTAATTTTTTATGTGGGAGAACAGGAAAGGGATAGAATTGCGTTATTATAATGATGGATAATAATAATGGGAATATGAACGACCGAATATTGGATATCCACCGACATCTGAAGGCGGGGGAGGAACAGGTGCTTCATCCGGAGGCGGTGATAGGCATCTGCATAGGGCGCGACCGGTTTGAGCCCGTGGAGGAGCAGCTTTATAGCGCGGGGATTCATCTCTGGCACGCAGTGAACGCCGAAGCACCTGACACGCTCTGGGAAGAACTGGAAGAGATAGCCGTTCGGCCGGATGTGGTGGCTATCGGGGAATGCGGCGTGGACCTCGGGCCGCAAGGAGGGCCTCTTTATAAGCAGTTGCTTTTATTCAAACGGCATGTGGAATTGTCGGAACGGCTCGGCAAACCGATTGTGATCCACGATGTGAAGGCACATGACATCATCGCCGGAGCCCGCCGTGACCTGAAGCCGCGTCAGAACTGGGCGATACATGGTTTCCGCCGCAATGCCGCCACCGCGCAGATGCTGCTTCGGGCAGGCTGCTACATATCTTTCGGGCCGGAATTCAACGAAGAGGCTGTAAGGGCTGTTACGGCCGACCGCATCCTTGCGGAAACGGATGAGAGCGATGTGGAAATCAAGACAGTAATCGCCCGCATCTCGGCCGCCCGCGGCGAGGAGATGGAGGAAACCTTGCGACGAAATGCAGCAAGTTTTCTTAATTTTGAATTTTGAATGGGAGTTGGAGAATTTTGAATTTTGAAGATAATTTACACTATAACCACTACAGATATGAAGATCAAGACCATCCTTTCTTGCGTGGCCATTATGCTGACGGCATGCTTCGCACAGGCACAGACCACTGAACTGGAGGGACTATCTCCTCTGACACTTGAATACGCAGGTTTTGAATTCCAGGTGCCTGCCGGCGCCATGGTGCAGAAAGACTCCAGGATGACTGTGACCTACCCGAATATGAAATTCGGCATCTCGATGGTTAATCAGTCGGTGCGCGGCAGCAATCAGAAGCGTGCGTTCGAGATGTGTCAGCGGTCGGCTGCCGATTTCCATCTGCGCGATGCCAAGGTGGAGAAGATCAATGTGGATGGTGCCAAAGGGGCAAAGGCCACCGGCTATTCGGAAGGAATGGATGTCACCATCCTTATCCTGCCGACCAACGACAACGAACTGACGATGGTGATCATGGCCGAACCGGGTAAGGAGGAGCTCACAAAGAGCGTAATCAACTCGATGAAACGCTAAGGTTTGCTCGTAAGAAAGGTGCAAGATTGGGCTATTAGGGCCTGATACTTGGCGGAATGGGATTAAATGAGTAATTTTGCTGCATGAAAGTGCAGTTAAGAAAGATGGCGCTTGGACTAGCGCTGGCTCTTGCCGTTCTTCCGGGCTACGGATACAGGCTTGAGAAAATCAAATATGGCGACTTCTCGCAGTGGGTGACCCGCGAAATCACGGAGTCGAAGGTGCTGGGAGGCAACAAGAAGATAGTATATGCCGTGGGACCGACACAGCGAATCAACGGCAATATCGCCTACAGTAACAAGGGGGACTCCCCCTGGGCATCGAGCAATGTCTATGCGAAGGTTTCGGGCATTGTCAAGGCATCCAACACGGTAGAGCCCGTGAAGGTGAACGGCAACATTATGGCCAAGATGACGGCCAAGATGGAGCATGTTAAGGTGCTGGGCATCATCAATATGGATGTAATGGTGGCGGGCACAATCTTCTTGGGGAAGGTGCGCGAGCCGATATCCTCCACGAAGAATGCTTTCGGCAAGATGGAGATGGGCATCCCCTACACGAAGCGTCCCAAGGCACTTGTGTTGGACTATAAGGTGGACATGCCGGCTACCAACACACGTGTGAAATCTACAGGCTTCAGCAGCAAGAAGACACTTCAGGGCCGCGACAAGGCCGAGGTATATGTGCTTCTGCAAAAGCGCTGGGAAGACGCCAAGGGCAACATCCACGCGCTGCGCGTAGGCACTGGCCGCGAACGCTACAGCCGCACGATACCTCTGACACGCGGACACGCCATCCCCATCCATTACGGCGATATCACCCGCACGGCATATTACAAGCCTTATATGGGTCTGCTCAACGGCGCCAAAGCCTATCATGCATATAATTCGAAAGGGAAATTAGTTCCCGTGCAGGAAGAGGGCTGGGCCGATGCCAATGAAACACCTACACATGTTCTCGTGATGTGCTCCAGCAGTTGCGGCGAACCCTTTATCGGCACAGAGGGTCTTTCACTCTATGTGGACAATGTGGCCTTTGGATTTTAGTTAAGTAAGATGAAGATAACATTAATAGGCTATGGGAAGATGGGGCACATCATCGAGCGCATCGCGCAGGGGCGCGGCCATGATGTGGTGTGCCGCATAGATATAGAGAATCAGGAAGCCTTCGACAGCGAGGCTTTCAAGGGGAGCGATGTGGCGATAGAATTCACCACTCCGGCCACGGCCGAGGGGAATGTTCGCCGCTGCCTGGAGGCAGGCGTCCCGGTGGTGAGCGGCACCACGGGCTGGACCGATGCCATGGAGGATGTCCGCCAGGAATGCGAACGCTTAGGCGGGGCATTCATGTGGTCGTCGAATTATTCAATCGGGGTGGCTCTTTTCCGTCGTCTCAACGAGTGCCTGACACGCATGATGAACTCGCAGCCGCAATATTCGGCTTGTCTGGAGGAAACTCATCATATTCACAAACTCGACCATCCGTCGGGCACGGCGGTGACTCTGGCCAATGACCTTGTGGCCGCCAGCACGCGCTATGACGGCTGGCAGGAGCGCGGGAAGGGGGAGAGCGTGCCCGACGACATTCTTCCCGTGGAGCATGTGCGCCGCGGGGAAGTGCCCGGAATCCATACGATTCAATGGGACAGCAATGTGGACGCCATCACCATCACGCACTCCGCAAAGAGCCGTGAGGGTTTTGCCTTAGGTGCCGTGGTGGCCGCCGAATTCCTCGCCGGCAAGAAGGGTTGCCATGACTTCTCGGAAGTGATTCAATTTGACTGAAATGGAAAATAACGATAATAAAATTACCACCGTTCAGGAAAACACTGATACCGACAATAGTTTCCTGGGTCGCCTCCGGAGGGTGAAGCCCACCCGCTGGGTGAGATTCGGTCTGGTGACGGCAGTCTTCATTTTCTGGGTGGTGCTGATGGGGAATCCGTGGCTGCTCTTTCTGTGGCTGCTGATTGCCGATATCTATATCACCAATTATGTGCCCTGGGGATGGTGGAAGAAGAAAAAGGGACTCACGCGGTCGCTGATGGCCTGGGTAGATGCCATTGTCTATGCGCTGGTGCTGATTTACTTCGTGTTCGCCTTCGTGGGTCAACAATATGAGATTCCATCGAGTTCGCTGGAAAAGAGCCTTCTGATAGGCGACCGGCTTTGGGTGGACAAGACTGTTTATGGAGCCCGCGTGCCGCAGACGCCGATACATTTCCCGCTTGCACAGCACACGCTTCCCCTGCTCAACTGCAAAAGCTACATCGACAATCCCCAGCTTGACTATCACCGTCTTCCGGGCGTGCGAGAGATAGAGCGCGGCGACATAGTGGTTTTCAATTATCCGCAGGGCGACACAGTGACGCTGAAGGTTCAGAATCCGGACTATTATATGATTATCGACCAGCTCGTGCGCGAGGGAGTGCGCAATCCGCGCGCCTATATCGCACAGCATCCGGAGGTGTTCGGCGAGGTGGTGGTAAGGCCTGTGGACCGCAGGGAGAATTATGTGAAACGCGCCATCGGGCTTCCCGGCGAGCGTATCCGCATCAAGAGCGACACCATCTATATCAACGGCAAGGCAATCGCGGAGCCGGAGAATGTGCAGTATAACTATATCATCCCCGTGACGGGAGCCATCGAGCCGGAGCGCTGGCAGGAACTTGGCGTGAATGCCGACGACCATGGTGGCACCCCGATGCGCAATGAATTTACCGGCGAACTTTTCTATGACGTGCCGCTCACCTATGCAGCGAAGAAGACTGTGGAAGTTTGGCCTGAGGTGAAAGGGAAGCTGGTGAGGGAGAGCGAGAGCGGTTATTACGACCTGAGCGGGATGTTCCCGACGAGCGCCAGCGCGGAGTATGGCTGGACACGTCCCAATATGGGAGAGTTCTGGATTCCGAAGCGCGGCAGCACGCTGCATATCACACCTCAGAATTACGCCATCTATGAGCGTGCGATCCGCACTTATGAGGGAAACAAGGTGGAACGTCGCGGCGACACCATCCTGATCAACGGCAAGCCGACGGAGTATTACACATTCAAGATGGATTATTACTGGATGATGGGCGACAACCGCGACCGGAGCGCCGACTCTCGCTACTGGGGCTTCGTGCCCGAGGACCATATCGTGGGATCACCTGTGTTCATCATTGTTTCGCTCGATAAGGAACGCGGCCTCACCGACGGGAAGATACGCTGGAACCGCATCTTGAAGAATCCGAATCCCGACCGCTCGTCGGGCAAATGGAAAGAATGAAAACGCCCTTTGCGCCAAGTGCGCGCTGGATTGTGGAGCGGAGTGGAGTGCGGGGGAAGGATTTCGCCCGCACCCGCATCGAAGGAGGGATGCTTGGAGTGCCTGTGGAAGGGGGAGCGCAGGTGCTGAAACGTTACGGGGCCGAGCCCATGCTTTCGGAGCACGGCAAATGGCGCCGGGAGCATCTCGGAGCGTGGCAGGCCGCCTACGGCCGCACTCCATATTTCATCCATCTGATGCCGGAGATAGAGGCTGTCTACCGGGAATCGGAACTCGAGGCGCTCACTCTTGAGGAATTCAATGAGAGGCTGCTGAGAGTGGCCGAAAGATGGCTGCAATGGGATGAGACGCTGGAGGCCGCTGCGATGCCCGCAGAGGCTTCCAAACCCGACTTCAAGGCTGTTGCCGAGGCTATGCGGGAAAAGATACGCTGGGACCATTCAATTTTTGAGGCTCTTTTCCGTTTTGGTAAAGAGACCAGACTTGCTTTTGAGTTATGCGACAAAGATCTTATGGAATCCTGAGGGTAATCATTCTTCTGGCGGCTTGTATTTTTGCCGCCACTGGGCTTCATGCCCAGAATGATGGTCAGGAGTTGCGGCTCAAGGTGAAGGCATACAAGGGATATACGCATTTTGTGGATGAATATGGCGACACGTGCCGCCTGACATATATCCGCGACGTGTATGTGTATCCGCCCATGAAATTCAAGAACAAGAAGGAGGAGGAGTTTTACTGGCGCACCGTGAGGGATGTGCGGAAGACGCTTCCTTATGCCAAATTGGCTTTCGCCACGCTCTGCGAGACGTATGAGTATATCCAGACCATACCCGACAAGAAGGAGCGTGAGCGCCATCTGAAGCGTCTGGAGAAGGATATTTTCGAGCAATACAAGCCGGTGGTGAAGAGGATGACGAAGAACCAGGGAAAAGTGATGCTGAAGCTCATCAACCGGGAGACCGACCAGACAGGCTATAGCATTGTGAAGGCATTCTTAGGGAGTTTCCGCGCGGGCTTCTGGCAGACGTTCGGGCGCTTCTTCGGCATCAACATGCGAGCCGGCTTCCACCCCAACAAAAACAGGGAGGACGCCACCATAGAGCGCATCGCGACCCTAATCGAGCAGGGGGCGCTGTAGTGAGGTCAAGGCCGCGCACAACACTTGGCTTGCGCTGAGTGATGTACGCGGGGATATTTGGGATTTTTGGGCTTTTGCTTATGTTCGGCTTCCGCCCCACCGCTGAAAAGGAACTATCTCTTTTACTACGGGGAGAGAATCCTTTGATTCCAAAGAGCATTTCTTTTAGGTAACTGTTCAGCGGACACGCTGAGGTAGTCGCCTATTAGAAAAGGGCGAGTATG
>CAJLTZ010000023.1 GCA_905209725.1 uncultured Muribaculaceae bacterium | reverse complement strand
ATGAGGCACATCTGCGACCCCTGCGTTAACATTTTTTGTGGGATGGGGTCTTAGTGCCTTGCAACTTATTTTATATTGGCCGGAAGGGTCTTAGGAAGGGATTGCTGACGCGCTCTCTTCCGATTGTGGTGGCTGGCCCATGGCCCGGATAGACTGTCACATCGTCGGGAAGTGTCATCAGTTTTCCTTTCACGGCTTCAAGGAGTGTGTCAAGGTCGCCGCCGGGCAGGTCGGTACGCCCGATTGAGCCGGCGAAAAGGGAGTCGCCAGCTATCAGAAATTTGCCCTCCTTGTCGTAGAGTGCTATGCCGCCGGGCGAGTGTCCGGGTACGTGCAGCACATGAAGCACTCCTTTCCCGATGTGGATTTCGTCGCCATCCTCCAGATATGAATTGAGCGAAACATTTTCCACCTTCTCCAGCACGCCAAACTGTGCAGCCTGCTGTTGCAGCCTTTCCCCCAGGAAACTGTCGGCCTTGTGGGCGCTTACCGGCGCTCCGAAGGTGGACGCAACGAATTTGTCGCCGATGGCATGATCCACATGAAGGTGAGTATTGATCACATGAGTCACCTTCAGGTTCTCACGCTTTATAAAATCGGACATGGCCTGCTCCTCCTCTTCATTGATCATGCCGGGGTCGATCACCGCGCATTCGCGTGTGTCGGGATCCCATGTCACATATGTGTTGATTCCGAATAAACTGAATTCAAATCTTGCTAATTTCATATCGTCTGTTGTATTTCGCCCCTATATTCCCCATCATTTTAAACTGAGCAGGGGAGGCGTTGGTTCAGTTCACTGCCGTATAGACAATCTTTTTTGTGTCAAAGAATGGTTCGGGAAAGTAGGATTTGATATCCACAATCTCTGTGATTCCTCTCAGCGACGATGTCTCAGCCTGCATGTCGCCCCCCTTGAGCGTGATGAGTCCATTGGGAATTGCATTTATCGCGCGGGATTTATCGATATTCTTTCTGCAGATTTTCAGCAGGTCGGCCTGAGGCATCACGGCACGGCTCACCACGAAGTCGAATTTCTCCTTGCACTCTGCCACATCGCCATGCATGAAGCGCACGTTTTCAAGGCCGCAGGCTTCTGCCACAGTCGACGCCACCTTTAGTTTTTTGCCGGTGCGGTCCACAAGCAGAAACTCCGTGTCGGGAAACATCACGGCCAGAGGCAATCCCGGGAAACCGCCCCCTGTGCCGAAGTCGAGCACGTGCGTGCCGGGCGTGAAGTGAATAAAGCGGGCCATGGCCAGAGAATGAAGGATATGATGCTCTTCAAGGTTTTCGATATCTTTGCGTGAAATCACATTGATCTTGGCGTTCCATTCGGGATAGAGCTGCAGCATAGTAGCAAACTGCTCATGCTGTTTCTCCGAAAGCCCGTTGAAATATTTTTCTATCAGCTCCATAATATACCTTTAACGTTTGGGCGAACGCAAAGTTACATCAAATCTCCCACTCGTGCAATTCAATTATCGATAAATCCCACATATTACGCGTACTGCTCTATCCCTGTCGTATTTTTACTGTCGTATTTTTACGATGTTTTACTTTGATTTTTCCGCGAAAAATGTTAACTTTGCTTTTCATAAATTATAGTAGAAACTAATATAAAAAGATACCAAATATGGACATCGAAGGTGTGATCACTCACGAACTTCCCCTGCAGGAAGGAATCAGCAAAGCAGGCAATCCGTGGAAAAAGAAAGAGTATGTGCTTGAATATCAGAACGGTTCGAGATTCCCTCGCAGCATCGCTTTCACTATGATGAATGACAGGGTTGACTCCCTTAAATTCGAAGTGGGCAAGCGCTATGTAATCTCCGTTGACGTGGAAAGCCACGAATGGAACGGCCGCTGGTTTACCAATGTCAACTGTTACGCTATGCGCGAAGTTCAAGATCCCGCCGGACAGATGCAGACGCCTCCTCCTGCGATGCCGCCTCAGAATTTCGGCGATCCAGCACAGGCTTTTGATGCCGGCGCTTCGTCGGACGATGACCTTCCCTTCTAAAGCCAAACACAGAATCAATAATATCAATTTAATAATGCAAGATATTGCACCATTGTGCAATATCTTGCATTATTATTTGTGTAAATACATCAAAAATCATCAAAAAACTGCTCGTTTTTAGTTCGGATTCTTGCATCTCGCACATTTTTTTATTAATTTTGCGCCATGAAATGAGCGGAAACTGCGCGTTTTTCCGAAGATTAACACAGCTACAGGTTTGATTACACGCTGCAGGTGATTTCCGATTTTGACACATTATACAATATATGTATATAACATGAGCAGCATTGATGCAAAGGCTGCCAATGCAGCCGATATCGATCAGCAGATAGGTCTCCTTTTCGAAACAAGCTGGGAGGTATGCAATAAGGTCGGCGGTATCTACGCCGTGCTCAGCACAAAGGCGCGCGTCCTTTCACAACAATTCGGCGACCGGCTGATATTCATTGGCCCGGACGACGAAACTCCATCTCCATATTTCAAAGAAAGAAAGACCATATTGAAGTCGGTGGCTTCCAAGCTACATCTCCCCTGGGGCATCCGCGTAAGAAGTGGCCGCTGGAACATCCCCGGCAGTCCGCAGGTACTCCTTGTGCACCCCGGCGACACACAGAAACACCTTCCCGAGATATATGGCAAGGTCTGGGAGCGTTTCGGCGTCGACTCCCTTCATGCGTATGGCGACTACGATGAAAGCTGCGCTTTTGCCGTTGCCACAGCCATTGTGATGAAAGAGGTGGCGTCGGTGCTCAAGGTAGAGCACTCAAAAGTCCTCGCGCATTTCAACGAATGGACCACCGGCATGGGCCTCCTCTATCTTGAAATGGAGATGCCCGAGGCTTCCACAGTGTTCACCACTCACGCCACAAGCATAGGCCGGAGCATCTGCGGAAATGGCAAGCCGCTTTACGAATACTTCCATCAGTATAACGGCGACCAGATGGCTCACGAGCTCAACATGGAGTCGAAACATTCGCTTGAGAAAGCCGCGGCACATGCCGCCGACTGTTTCACCACAGTGAGCGAGGTTACAGCCCGCGAATGCGAGCAGCTTCTCCAGAAACGCCCGGATGTGGTGACCCCTAATGGCTTCGAGCCCGACTTCGTGCCCCGCACAGTGAAATACAATCGTCTGCGCCGCGACGGCCGTCAGCGCCTTCTCGACATTGCCCGCGCCTTCACCGGCAAGGACTATGACGATTCCACATTCATTATGGCCACATCCGGACGCCATGAATACCGCAACAAAGGGCTCGACCTCTTCCTCGACACCGTGGCAGAGATCGGACGGCGCCAGACTTCCGGAAATGATGTCCTCGCATTTGTCCTTGTGCCTGGCTGGACCGACCGCCCGTCGGAGACACTGCTGAATGTGATGAGCGGAAACGCAGCATGGAACAGCTCCGACCTCTATCTCACCCATTCGCTTCACAACGAAGGCTCCGATGAGGTGTGTGTGCGCATGCGTCAGCTTCGCAACCAGGGCAAACTCGAGCATGCCAAGATAATCTACGTGCCATGCTATCTCGACGGCAGCGACGGCATCGTGCAGATATCATATTATGACCTTCTGCCGGCCCTCGACCTCACGATATTCCCATCATATTATGAGCCATGGGGATACACACCTCTTGAGAGTGTGGCTTTCGGCGTGCCCACAATCACCGACGACAAGGCTGGTTTCGGACAGTGGGTGCTCGATAATTTCCAGAATGGCATCGACAATTGCGGCGTCTGTGTGGTGGACCGTTCCGACACAAACTATGCCGAGGCATGCAACACCATCGCCACGGCAGCTGTGGCTCTCGAAACAGCTTCGCCTAATGCCCGCCGCCATGCCCGGAACATGGCGTTCCTCACATCCGCCAAGACCGACTGGAAATATTTCATCATTCACTATGATGAAGCTTTCCGCATAGCCCTCGAAAAAAGAAACAAACGAACCTTAGGCTCAAAGTTTTAGTTTTATTATGTAGAGCGTAAAACTTTGATCAGATTAAGAATAATAAACTAAATACCCTAATATGAAACTCCAAGTCAGCAATTCTAATCATCCCACCTGGCGTAATGTCACGGTCAGCGCTGAGATGCCCAAAGAGCTCAAGCCCCTTGAGGAGATGTCGAAAAATCTCTGGTGGGTCTGGAACAGCGCGGGCAAATCCCTCTTCCGCGACCTTGACCATGATCTTTGGCGCAAAGTAGGTGAAAACCCTGTTATGCTTCTCCAGCAGCTCTCCTATGAGCGCTATAAGGAGATACTTGCGGATCCCGAAATGATGGACCGCATCATGGCTACATATGCTGCGTTCAAGGCTTATCTCAATGAACCCATGGACGACAAGATTCCCTCTGTGGCATATTTCTCGATGGAATATGGCCTCTGCAACTGCCTGAAGATCTATTCCGGCGGTCTGGGAGTCCTCGCCGGCGACTACATCAAACAGGCTTCCGACAGCCGCGTCAACATGACCGCAGTCGGCTTCCTTTATAAATACGGTTATTTCTCTCAGTCGCTCTCTATAGACGGCCAGCAGGTGGCCAACTATGAGAGCCAGAACTTCGACCAGCTCCCCATCGAGCCCATCATGGGCGAGAATGGCGAGCCGATGATTCTCGAGGTGCCTTATCCGGGACGTATCGTCTACGCCCGCATCTGGCGCGTCAACGTGGGCCGCATGAAGCTCTATCTGCTCGACACCGACCTCGACAGAAACTCGCAGTGGGACCGTGAAATCACCCACAAACTTTATGGCGGCGACTGGGAAAACCGCATCAAGCAGGAATACATGCTCGGCATCGGCGGTATCCTGATGCTCAACAAACTCGGCATCAAGACCGATATCTACCATGCCAACGAAGGCCATGCCGCGCTGCTCAATCTCCAGCGCCTCGTGGATTATGTCAATAACGACCATCTTCCCTTCAACGTGGCTCTCGAGCTCGTGCGTGCTTCCTCACTTTACACTGTGCACACTCCCGTGCCCGCAGGCCATGACTATTTCGAGGAGTCACTCTTCGGAAAATACCTCGGCGAATATCCCGCAAAACTCGGTATCTCATGGAGCGACCTGATGAACATGGGCCGCGAGAACCCCGACACCAACGAACGCTTCTCCATGAGCGTGTTCGCGCTCAACACATGCCAGGAGGCCAACGGCGTAAGCTGGCTCCATGGCGAGGTGTCGAAGAAGATGTTTGCAGGAGTATGGAAAGGATATGCTCCCGAGGAGTCGCACGTAGGATACGTCACCAACGGCGTGCACATGCCCACATGGGCCGCTTCCGAATGGAAGGAATTCTATGCAAGCCACCTCAATCCCGAGTTTTTCTTCGACCAGAGCAATCCCGAGATGTGGAAGGGCATCTTCAATGTGCCCGATGAGCAGATCTGGAACCTCCGAATGACGATGAAGAATAAATTCATCAACTTCGTGAAGAAGGATTTCAAGGAGAAATGGCTCAAGAACCAGGGCGACCCCACAGAGGTGCTCCGCATCGTGGACAAAATCAACCCCAACGCCCTGATCATCGGTTTCGCGCGTCGCTTCGCCACTTACAAGCGCGCACATCTTCTCTTCACCGACCTTGACCGTCTGGCCAAGATTGTAAACAATGAGAAATACCCTGTACAGTTCATCTTCTCCGGTAAGGCACACCCCGCCGACGGTGCCGGCCAGGGTCTCATCAAGCGCATTATCGAGATCTCGAGAATGCCGCAGTTTGCCGGCAAGATCATCTTCCTCGAAGACTATAATATGATTGTGGCCAAGCGCCTTGTGACAGGTGTCGACATCTGGCTCAACACCCCCACACGTCCTCTCGAGGCATCCGGCACATCCGGCGAGAAGGCCGAGATGAACGGCGTGCTCAATTTCTCCGTGCTCGACGGATGGTGGTATGAGGGTTACCGCAAGGATGAGAAGGCCGGATGGGCTCTTACCGACAAGCGCACATTCACCGACCAGGGTCAGCAGGACAAACTCGATGCCGCCACAATCTATTCGATGCTCGAGAATGAAATCATTCCCCTTTACTTCGACAAGAACTATAAGGGCTATAGCACTGAGTGGATTCAGTATATCAAGCGTTCCATAGGCCATATCGCTCCGCATTACACCATGAAGCGTCAGCTCGACGACTACATCTCCCGCTTCTACGACCCCGAGACAAAGCGTTTCAAGAAGCTTGCGGCAAACGATGCCAAGGTGGCTCGCGAGATTGTGGACTGGAAAGAGAATGTAGTCTCGAAATGGGACAGCATCCAGATTCTTTCCGCAGAAGTGCATGAAGATTCCCATGGCGGCACAGCCCGCACAGGCGATCGTTTCAATTGCCGTGCAGTGATTGACACCAAGGGTCTCGGCGATTCCATCGGCGTAGAACTTGTGATCTATCGCGAGCACGACGGCGAAAGCACATATGTGGGCCGTCAGGATCTCAAGGTGGTGGGCCGCGATGGCGATGTGCTCACGTATGAGATCAAGGACCAGCTCAAAGAGGCCGGCACTTATCGCTACAGCTTCCGCATGTATCCGAAGAATCCTCTGCTGCCTCACCGCCAGGACTTCGCTTATGTGCGCTGGTTCTAATCAGCAATGGGATAATTTTCAGTAGAGAGTTATAATAAAAGAGGAGAGACCCGGGTGGCCTCTCCTCCTTTATTGTATAATACGGCAGTAAATGAATTTGTAGGTATAGGTGTGATTAAAGCATGAACTGGACGCCGATTTCGAGACGGTTGTCGTGGGCTTTGCCCATGCCATAGGTGGCACGCTGGCCCCAGAGATATTCAAGACCCACCTGCAGATAGGATGAGATATTATAGAGCACATTGGCAGCTACATAATTGGCATAGCGGTAATTGTCCTGGGCGCCGGGATTTGTGGTGGCATGCACGGCATATTTGTCCACATCCCAAAGAGATGTGCGTGATATCGCGGCATTCGCCTGCCATTTTTTCGAGAAATTGTAAGTGACGCCGAATGTGAGACCCATCATCGGGGAAGCCTTCATCTTGCCGGGATGGTCATTGTCGGGCACGAACGAGAGGGGTACGCCCTGAAGATCCTGTATATATGCGCCGATACCCGCGCCATATACTGCCGATGCATAGAAAATAAGCGGCTCGATAGGGTTGAGGTTGCCGCTAAGTTGCACGCCCCAGCCCGGGCAGTAACGGTTCTTTCCCTCGAGGATATCGCGATAACGGAAATTACGCAGGATGCCTGACAGGCGGATGCGGTTGAGCGGTGTCTTTCCCCATTCCACGAAAAGCGGCACATCAGGGATGCTTTGCGAGCAGCCCATCGGGTCGCACACATTCTTGCCCACAATATCCTGTCCTTCCCATTTCATATAGTCCTCACCGAGATATACTCCTGAGGCCGTATAGAATGAAGGCATATTGATACCGACTCCGAATTTGAAACCGGAGTATGACTTCGACACATAACTTGCCTCATACACCGTGGTGGCCACGATTCCGCAAGGACCCTGAGGGTCGATGGTGGTGGGAGAGGCGGCATAGTTGTCCTCGAAAAGGGTGGTCTTTTTACCGATAGTGATTCCGCGCCAAGAAATCCAGGCACGTTTAAGCTGTACCTGTGCCGACTGTCCGTTGGTGCCGAGACGCACATATCCGGTGATCTGATTGTCAGTGCCGCCGAATCCTACTGCCTGCAGGTCAACCTCCGTGTTCAGGGCATTGATGTAGAAATTGGAGCGTCGACCCGACTGGCTCGGAACGGGTATGGCATCCGTGATGAAACCGTTGTTTTTGTCGAGAACTGTGTAGAGGTCGTTTCCGAAATCCGCGCCGATGATAGGATTTATTTTGCCGCCGATGGTGAGCACGAATTTATTATCGCGGGTGTGGATGGCAAAATGAGGCACAGGTGTCTCGCCCGGTCCCTTAGCGCGGTCGCGAGCCAGAATGTCGGCTATCTCCTTGGCCTTTGAGGTCTTTACAAAGACAATGGCCATCTCTTTCTCCTGGGTGGTGTCGCTTAGTTCTTTTGCCGAGGCGACAGGTGCGGTTCCCAATAGTGCAGCGCAGAGGGGAATCAGCAAAGTGTATGTGTGTTTCATAGATCAAATAATTGTTCTCCACGGGGATATGTCAATCATCCATCGCAACAGGCATAATCAGGCATATACGTGAATGGTGTTCTATGTAATAAAAACATTTGTATTCTTTTAAAGTTCATTAACATTCACAGCAGCGCGATAATGATTTCGTCAGAAATCATCACCCCGGCCTCTGACAGCCTCAGCATTCCGTTCTGCTCATCGAGGATTAGTTTGTCATCTGCAATCCACTCTTTGGCATCCGACCTCAGTTGCGCAAGCGCCGCGCTGCCGAAGCGCCCTCCATACTCGACCAGTGAAAGCCCGCAGGCAGTTCTCAGGCGTGTCATCAACATCTCCTCGCGCAATTCCTCATCAGTCAGCGTTTCAATCGATGCCTCCGCTCCTCGCGCCATGTAACTTAGGAAATCAGGCAGATTCGACCGTCTGCAGCGATTCCCGTCATAACTGTGTGCCCCCGGTCCAAGACCGATATAGGGAACTCCCTGCCAATACAGGCTGTTATGGATTGATTCCCGCCCTGGTCGGGAGTAATTGGAAATTTCATACCGCTCATAACCTGCCTCAGCAAGACTGGAACATATCAAAGAGAACATCCCGCAGGAATCCGAGTCGGAAGCTTCTGCAATCTTCCCGGCATCGCGCATGCGGGTAAGTGCCGTGGCTTCCTCATACATCAGCGAATATGCCGACACATGCTCCGGACCCATCTCTATGAATGCGTCAAGCGTATGCTGGAGCGACTCCGGAGTCTGCCCGGGAAGACCGAACATCAGGTCAAGACTGATATTGTCGAAATATCGTCGAAGAATCTTGTAAGCATCGCGTGCGCGCGCGGAATCGTGGCGCCGTCCTATGGTGGCGAGCTCGGAATCTACAAGCGACTGCACACCCATGCTCACACGGTTCACACCCGCATTGCGCCACGCCTGCGCCTTGGCATCGGTGACGTCATCAGGATTCACCTCGATGGTGAATTCCAGAGGCGGCGTGTCGAAATAGTTCAGGAGGCCGCCGGCAAGACGTCCGAACTCCTTTTCGGGTATCAGCGAGGGGGTGCCCCCTCCTATATATATGGTGGAGGGCCATTGGCAGACAGCGGGGGAAATGGTAAATTTCTCCTCTTCCTCAATCCGCTGCGATGCCTCTGCAAGAATGGCATCGACAAATGCAGGCCAGTCGGCTAATCTTTCCCCCACCGAATAGAAATCGCAGTAGATGCATTTGCGGCGGCAAAAAGGGATGTGAACATAAATATTCATAGGAGGTCTAAGCGATAATGTGAAAACAAAATTAGCAAAATATGTTTAACAACATACTGAAAACAGATTATAAATTCCATAATTTTTCCTAAATTGCGTTCGCTTTTGAAAAAAAGGCCATAGAAGAGGGTTTTAATCCATCCGTGGACATATCAAAGCAAACATTTCGACTAATCAATTCACCAAATAAAATCTTACGTCCATGAAGATTTACAAGACAAACGAGATTAAGAATATAGCCCTGCTTGGATCTAAGGGCTCGGGGAAAACCACACTCGCTGAATCGATGATTTACGAGTGTGGTGTGATAAAACGTCGCGGCACGATTGAGGCCGGCAACACTGTATCCGACTATTTCCCGGTGGAGAAAGAATATGGTTATTCGGTATTCTCCACGGTGTTTAACGCAGAATTCAACAATAAGAAGCTGAATATCATTGACTGTCCGGGAGCCGACGACTTTGTAGGCAATGCCTACACTGCCCTTGGCGTATGCGACATGGGCCTTATCCTCGTAGACGCCGAATATGGCGTGGAGGTTGGCACCCAGAACATTTTCCGCACCACGGCACAGCTCAAGAAACCGGTGATTTTCGCCCTCAACCAGATGGATGGCGAGAAGGCCGACTTCGACAATGTAATGGAGCAGATGCGCGAGACATTCGGCCCGCGTGTGGTTCAGATCCAGTATCCTCTGGAATCAGGCCCCGGATTCCATTCCATGATCGATGTGCTTCTGATGAAGAAATATGAATGGGGACCTGACGGTGGCGTTCCCACGATTTCCGAAATCCCCGCAGAGGAGATGGACAAAGCTCGCGAGCTCAACCAGAAACTTGTGGAGGCAGCAGCCGAAAATGATGAGACACTCATGGACAAATTCTTTGAAGAGGGTTCTCTTACGGAGGATGAGATGCGCGAGGGCATCCGCAAAGGTCTTGTGGACCGCTCTATCTATCCTGTAGTGGTGCTGAGCGCCGCTAAGGATATGGGCGTTCGCCGACTGATGGAATTCCTCGGCAACGTGTGTCCCTTCGTCAGCGATATGCCGGCATCCGAAACAATCACAGGCGAAGAGGTTAAGCCCGACCCGAACGGCCCGCTCTCAGTGTTCTTCTTCAAGACCAGCGTTGAGCCTCACATCGGTGAGGTAAGTTACTTCAAGGTGATGAGCGGTACGCTCAAAGCCGGCGCCGACCTCGAGAATGTATCGCGCGGCGGCAAGGAACGTCTTGCTCAGATTTTCACCGTATGCGGTCAGCTCCGCAACCCTATCGACGAGCTTCAGGCCGGCGACATTGGCGCTGCCGTGAAATTGAAAGATGTCCGCACCGGCAACACCCTCGATGAAAAGGGCTGCGAATATCAGTTCGACTTCATCAAATATCCTGCTCCTAAGTATGTGCGTGCCATCCGCCCCCTCACCGAGAGCGACGCCGAGAAACTCGCCGGCATCCTCACCCGCATGCACGAAGAGGATCCCACATGGCTCATCGAGCAGTCGAAAGAGCTCAAGCAGACCCTCGTGAAAGGTCAGGGAGAATTCCACCTCCGCACCCTCAAATGGCGTATCGAGAACAATGAGAAGCTCCCCGTAGAATTCGTGGAGCAGAAGATACCCTATCGCGAGACCATCACAAAGGCCGCACGCGCCGACTATCGCCACAAGAAACAGTCAGGCGGTTCCGGTCAGTTTGGCGAAGTGCACCTGATTATAGAGCCCTATACAGAGGGAATGCCCGAGCCCGACACCTATAAGTTCGGCAGCCAGGAATTCAAGCTCAACGTTCGCGACAAGCAGGAAATTCCTCTCGACTGGGGTGGCAAACTTGTGGTTTACAACTGCATCGTGGGCGGTGCAATCGACGCCCGCTTCATCCCCGCCATCGTAAAGGGTCTTATGGACAGAATGGAACAGGGTCCCCTCACAGGCTCCTACGCCCGCGACGTGCGCGTAATGATCTATGACGGCAAGATGCACCCCGTAGACTCCAACGAAATCTCCTTCCGTCTTGCCGGCCGCAACGCCTTCTCGCAGGCATTCAAGCAGGCCAACCCGAAGATTCTGGAGCCCATCTACGACGTAGAGGTACTCACCCCCGGCGACACCATGGGCGACGTGATGAGCGACCTGCAGGGACGCCGTGCCATCATCATGGGCATGGAATCTGAAAACGGCATCGAGAAACTCAACGCCAAGGTACCCCTTAAGGAGATGGCAAGCTACAGCACATCGCTCAGCAGCATCACCGGCGGCCGCAGTTCCTTCTCCATGCAGTTTGCCAACTACGAACTCGTTCCCGGCGACGTCCAGGAGAAACTCCTCAAGGAATACGCCGAGACCCAGACCGAAGAATAATCCAATCCCCCTTCCCAATACATAGGAGCCATTCCCCCGGATGGCTCCTTTGCTTTGGTATTATTACAAGTTCTTCAGCGTGTATGCTGGAGTCCTGTATAGCCTGAATCAATTCTATGAAATTGGAAACCTGGTGCGGGAGTCGCACAAAGGGGTCGGTGACGACAATTTTCTTGGCAGTCTTGAAATAATCGCCAAGCAGGGATTTCCACGACACCCTCTTCTGATTCATGCGGATATTGATTTGCTTTGATGCCAAAGGCTGAATGCGTGGACGTGGCCGACGTTCGGTAGGCACGTCGGCGCCTGTAGTAGCTTGCAAGATAGTTCTGCATGGTGTCGATGAGAACGGCATCGGCCGACTTGCCCTTTCTGCTGTTCAAACTCATCCCAGGCCACTACATCCCAGTAGACTAAAAGTCCCAATATTTCACGGTCGCCGGATATCTTGACAAACAGTCGGGGACTTGTAACATCACCACCACTTACTAAAACTCCGTAAGGTGACAACTCTTGAAACACATGACTCTTGCCTGTCCCTTTGGGACCGAGTTCCATAAAGTTGAAGTTATTCTCTATGTGGGGTAGGAGTCTGGCCACTGTGATGAACTTCTCACGTCGGTTCATCTTGTCGGGATTCAATCCCACGGTATGAATAAGGAAATCTATCCATTCATCTGTGGAGAATCTCTTTCTTTGGTCAATGTAATCCTGAAGGTCTAATCTGGAAATCTGTATCGGTTTCAAGGTCTGAATTTCCCATCTTACCTTTACATCGTCTCCGGAGATATATCCGATAGTCACAATGCGCCATACTCCATTTCCAGAGAGTAGTTTAGGATTCTTTGTAACATACTGCGAAGCGATCGGCACCTTTATAAGGCCAAGATTGGCAAATGAAGCCTGATATTCATCGGCCCGTTCATTGAGGGTTTCATTCACTTTGTCGATAATCATGAATTTACCTCTCTCTTTGATCTTACCCTTTATCTGTTCGGCATCCGCACGGTTCACATAATTGTTACGGATTACGGTCTTGACTTTCTCAATGCCCTCAGCGATGACTTCCTCATCATCGCTGGCACAGTATTGGCCAAGAAGATACTCCAGCACATATGTAGGCATCTTTTTGGGGGACAGCCACTATTTTCATGTTTGTGAATCAAGTGCTTTGTGATAAAAAATGGGGAGGATGTTTTTATAAGAGCGGGGATTTTATTAATTTTGTGGCATGGAAGTCAAAGGCAAAGAGAAAGTGCCGTTTGCCAAAATGCATGGCGCCGGCAATGACTACATCTATATTGATGGAACTAAGACTCAACCCCACGACCTCGCAGATCTCGCCCGCAGGGTGAGCGACCGCCATTTCGGCATCGGCAGCGACGGTCTGGTGGTGATTATGCTCTCTGATAAGGCTGATTTCAGAATGCGCATGTTTAATTCCGATGGCAGCGAGGCTGAAATGTGCGGCAACGCTTCCCGGTGCATCGGCAAATATGTGTATGAACGTGGCCTCACATCCAAAACCGTAGTAACTCTCGAAACCCTTGCGGGTATAAAGATCCTTCATCTCAATGTGGAGGAAGGCTGCGTGGTTTCCGTATCCGTGGATATGGGCGAGCCTGTGCTTAGGCCTGTGGATATCCCCGTGGCAAGCAGCGACCCGGAGAAGAGAATCAGCGAGCCTTTCTGCCTCGGCGGTAAGGAATACCGCATCACGGGCGTGAGCATGGGAAATCCACACGGTGTGATTTTTACCGACAATCTTTCCGATGAAGTGGTGCTCGGTGAAGGCCCGCAGCTCGAGGTGGCCGAGATTTTCCCCCGCAAAGCCAATATTGAGTTTGCCCGCGTGGCATCGCCCGAACGAATCGAGATGCGCGTGTGGGAACGTGGCACTGGCGAGACCCTCGCCTGCGGCACCGGCGCTTGCGCCACGGCTGTGGCTGCAATCCTCAATGGCCTCACCGAGGGTGGACGTGAGGTGGATATCGTCCTCACCGGAGGCACTCTCCATATAAAGTGGGATGAAACCACCGGCCATGTGATTATGACAGGCCCTGCTGAATTTATTTGCGATGGAATTTTCTATCGTTAATTGTTATTCTACAGGATATAGTTCTTTTTTCTTAAAAAACGATTCATTTCAGATGAGAATCAACGATAATTTCGAAAAACTCCCCGAGTCGTATCTGTTTTCCACAGTGGCTCGCAAACTGAGAGAATTCAAGGAGGCGAATCCCGGTGTGGATGTGATCCGCATGGATATCGGCGATGTGACGCTCCCGATTCCCGCAGCCTCCCTCAAAGCGATGCACGAGGCCGTGGACCATATGGCCAGCAAGCAGACCTTTCACGGTTATGGCCCCGAGCAGGGATATGACTTCCTGCGCAATGCCGTTGCCGAGAATGACTATGCCGCACGAGGCATCAACATCAGCGCCGATGAGATTTTCATCAGCGACGGTGCAAAGAGTGACCTCGGAAATCTTGGTGACATCTATTCGGAAGACTCGATAGTGGCTGTGGCCGACCCCGGCTATCCCGTTTATGTGGATTCCAATGTGATTGACGGTCGCGGGGGCGAACTCGTCAACGGCCGCTGGAGCCGCTTCGTATATCTCGTATGCAATGAGGAGAATGGCTTCAAGCCCGTGCCTCCTGCCGCTCACGCCGACGTGATTTTCCTTTGCTCACCGGCCAATCCCACCGGCGTGGCCTTCACCCGCGAAGAACTCACGGCATGGGTAGATTACGCTATTGCCAACAAGGCGCTCATCATCTACGACTCCGCATATTGCGCTTATGTGACAAGCCCCGACGTTCCTCTTTCCATCTATGAGATTGAGGGAGCGCGCAAGGTGGCTATTGAGGTACGCAGTTTTTCGAAGACGGCAGGTTTCACCGGTCTGCGATGCGGCTACACCGTGGTGCCGACCGACCTTACAGGCATCGACGCCGACGGCCGCGAAGTGCAATTGCGCAAACTCTGGTTGCGCCGCCAGACCACCAAGTTCAACGGTGCCTCCTACATTATCCAGCGTGGCGTCGAGGCCCTTTATTCAGAAGAGGGCAAGCGGCAGGTAAGGGAGAATGTGGACTATTACCTTGCCAATGCGGCGCTCATCCGCAAGCGCATGTCGGAAGCCGGCTTCACCGTGTTCGGCGGAAAGGACTCACCTTATATCTGGGTGAAGTCGCCGGGTGGTGAAGGGTCGTGGGACCTTTTCGAGAAATGCCTCAGGGATGCCAACATCAGTTGCACTCCCGGAGTCGGTTTCGGAGATGCCGGTGAGGGTTACATCCGCCTCACGGGCTTCAACACCCGCGAAAACACCGAGGAGGCCATGCGCCGGATCCTCGCTCTCAAATAAGCTATCACATGCCGGTCGCCCCGAAGGGTGGCCGGCGCGTCTTTTTACAGGTAATTCTTACACATACATACTTTATACACTAAATCCATTACCAGTATGTCATCAAATCTTAGGTTCAAAAGTGTTCAGGAAGCTTCGGCACGCAAGGCCGTGAAAGTGGAACTCCCCAAGGAACGTGTGGAGGAATACTACGGCAGCCTTGTGTTCGACCGCCGGAGCATGTTCGAGTATCTCCCCAAGGCCACTTACGATGCTCTTGTGGATGCTATCGACAATCGCAAGACACTATCGCGCGAACTTGCCGACAGCGTGGCAGCCGGCATGAAGCGGTGGGCTGTGGATCACGGCGCACGTCACTACACCCACTGGTTCGCACCTCTCACCGGAAGCACCGCCGAGAAGCACGATGCATTCATCGAGCACGACGGAAAGGGTGGGGTGGTGGAGGAATTCACAGGCAAGATTCTTGTGCAGCAGGAACCTGACGCCTCCTCCTTCCCCAGCGGCGGCATCCGCAACACATTCGAGGCCCGCGGCTATTCGGCATGGGACATCTCTTCGCCCGCATTCATCGTGGACAATACTCTCTGCATCCCTACCGTGTTCATCTCCTACACAGGGGAAAGCCTCGACTACAAAACCCCGCTTCTCCGCGGCCTCAACAGCATCGACAAGGCCGCCACCCGCGTGGCCCGTATGTTCAATCCGGAGGTGAGCCATGTGATTACTTATCTCGGTTGGGAGCAGGAGTATTTCCTTGTGGATGAGGCGCTTTATGCCGCACGTCCCGACCTTGTGATGACCGGTCGCACCCTGATGGGACACGAATCGGCCAAGAACCAGCAGCTTGAGGACCATTACTTCGGTTCGATTCCGAGCCGTGTGGAAGCATTCATGCTCGACCTCGAGACAGAATGCCACCGCCTTGGAATCCCTGCAAAGACCCGCCACAATGAGGTGGCGCCCAACCAGTTCGAACTTGCGCCGGTGTTTGAGGAGGCCAACCTTGCCAATGACCATAACCTGCTGCTGATGTCGGTGATGGAGGAGGTGGCAAAGCGCCACAATTTCCGTGTGCTCCTTCATGAGAAGCCCTTCGCCGGAGTGAACGGAAGCGGCAAGCATAACAACTGGAGTCTTGGCACAGATACAGGCATTCTTCTTTTCTCGCCCGGCAAGACAGGCAGCGATAATTTCCGGTTTATCACCTTCGTGGCGAATGTGATGGCGGCTGTGCATAGGCACAACGGACTTCTCAAGGCATCCATCGTAAATGCCACGAATGCCCACCGACTTGGTGCCAACGAGGCGCCTCCGGCAATCATCTCGATGTTCCTCGGGTCGCAGGTGAGCGAGATTCTCGACAAGGTGCTTCATACCGACACCGCATCCTCGCTTACGCTCGACGGTAAAACCACAATCAGCCTGGATGTGGCGCAGATTCCCGACCTTATGCTCGACAACACCGACCGCAACCGCACGAGCCCATTTGCCTTCACCGGCAACCGCTTCGAATATCGAGCCGTAGGATCATCGGCCAATAATGCAGCAGCCCTCATAGCCCTGGATGCCGCCGTGGCCGACCAGCTCAACCTCTTCGCCGACAGTGTGGAGGCGCGTCTTGCCAAGGGCGAACCGCTTGAAACTGCCATCCTCGAAGAGGTGAAAAAGCTTATTAGCGAGTCGAAAGCCATCCATTTCGATGGCAACGGTTATAGCGAGGAATGGAAACAGGAAGCCGCTAAGCGCGGACTCGATGTGGAAACCTCCGCGCCTCTCATGTACGACCGCTATATGCTGCCGCAATCTGTGGAGATGTTTGAGCGCACAGGCGTGCTTTCGCGCAAGGAGATTGAGGCGCGCAACGAGGTGAAGTGGGAGATGTATTCCAAGAAGGTACAGATTGAGAGCCGCGTGCTCGGCGACCTTGCCATCAACCATATCACTCCTGCGGCTGTGCGTTATCAGGGCCTGCTGCTCGACAATGTGTATAAGATCCATAAAGTGTTCGGAGAAAAGAAGGCCGCAAAAGTGGCCGCTCCCGGCATGAGCAATATCGAGAGCATATCGGAGAATATCGAGGCTATCCGCAAAGGTGTCGACGATATGGTGGCTGAGCGCCATAAGGCCAACCGCATGCCCGACGAGCGCTCCAAGGCAATCGCATATCACGACAATGTGGTGCCCCTGATGGAGAAAATCCGCAAGAGCATCGACTCTCTCGAACTGATGGTGGATAATGAGATCTGGCCCCTTCCCAAATATCGCGAACTTCTCTTTATCCGCTAATTTCGGATATTCATACAAAAAAATATGAGCGTGCCGGTTTTGGCACGCTCTATATTTTTGGGGGGCGATTCAATGCAATTAGCAATGTGAGCCCCGGTTAATCTGCGCTTATGAGGGGTAGGGCGGAATGATATTTGGGAATGTTGGTGGCTTTCTTGATCGCTTTCCAGGCTTTGCGTCCGATTTCATCCTCAGCATATTCCCAGAAGGGTTTGATTTTGGAGAGCACCTGAGAGTCGCCTTGCAGCGTTTCCTCATAATGATTGAGGAGGCGGCGGTGGAATTTCTTCATCGATTCGATGCGTTGCTCATGGCTCCATTCCTTCCCTTCCGCCACTTCTGCCGCAAGCGAGGGGCGTCCCAATAGACCTCTTCCCAGCATCACTCCCTCGATGTCTGGAAATTGCTGCGCGATTTTTGCCACATCGGTCGGAGTTCGGAGGTCGCCGTTATAAATCACAGGATTTTTGCTTGCTTTCAGGAATTCCTCAAACTGAGCCATATCCACCTCTCCGCCATATTGCTGTCGAGCCACACGGGGATGCAATGCCACAAACCGCAAGTCCAAAGAATTGAGCGTGTCGATGATTCCGCGCCATTCCTCAGGGTCGGCAAATCCGAGCCGCATTTTCAGCGAGAACGAGATGCCGGGCCAGTGGGAAAGTGTTTCCGGCAGGCGTGCGGCCTCTTCGGTATTGGCGATAAATCCGGCTCCACGTCCTTTGCCGGTCTGAAGGGGAAATGGGCAGCCGATGTTGAGATTGATGCGTGTGGCTCCCTCATCGGCAAGCGCCGCAATCAGAGGCTCGAGTTCCTCCATATTGCGGAATATCACCTGCGGTTCGAGGTCCAGTCCGGCATTAAGTTCGTTGGTGAAATCCCGGATGTCGCGTGATCTGGCTTCCCCATGCTCAAGACGCATGAACGGCGTGAAATAGCGGTTCTTGCCGCCATACACCTGCTGATGGAAATGTCGCCATGCGGCATCGGTATGTCCCTGTATGGGTGCTGTATATATATTCATATTCTATTTCGATGGTAAAAATGTAAAAACCACTGCGCCTATCAGGCAGAGGAATGCCGCGATATGGTTCCAGTGCAGTTTCTCACCCTGAAAAAGGAAGGTGGCAACAACCGTGAAAACCATCAGGGTAATCACCTCCTGCATAATCTTCAGTTCGAAAAGCGAAAATGGGCCGCCGTTTTCCTTAAATCCGATTCTATTCGCCGGCACCATGAAGCAATATTCAAATAGTGCGATACCCCATGACACGAGTATCACCGCAAACAAGGGCCAGTTGCGCGATATGCCTGTCTCCTGCAGTTTAAGATGGCCATACCAGGCAAATGTCATGAATATATTGGAAACCACAAGAAGCGCCACTGTGATTAGGGCTGTTTTCATCTCTTCCTTAGCAATTGAAATTGATTGTCCTCCCGTATATTTCGGGAATACCCCGCAAAATTACAAAAAATTGAGTAAATTTGCATTATCTTTTGCGTTAGGTATGAGAGCGACCCCGGATATTCACTCCGGCTGGAGACTTTCAAAGGTCTAAGAAAAACATATCCAGATGAATATCAGAAAAATACTGCCCGGCATCCACTATGCCGGCGTGAACGACAGGACCACAACTCTCTTCGAGGCATTGTGGCCCCTGAATTTTGGCGTAAGCTATAACTCATATATCGTGTGCGGCAGCGAGAAGACTGCGCTGATCGACACTGTGCATATCGATGAGGTGCGTGAATTCTGCACCAACATCAAGGAGATTATCGGCTCGAAGAAGATAGACTATCTTGTGGTGAACCATATGGAACCCGACCACAGCGGCTCCATCCCCGAGATTGTGAGCCGTTTCCCGGAAATCAAGATAGTGGGCAATGTGCAGACCATCCAGATGGTAAAGGGATTCTATCATGTGAATGATGACGACCGTTATATCACAATCAAGGATGGGGAGACCCTTTCGCTCGGCGACAAGACCCTACGGTTCTACCTGACGCCGATGGTTCACTGGCCTGAGACGATGATGACATACGTGGATGAGGATGCCCTTCTCTTCTCCGGCGACGCCTTCGGCACATTCGGAGCGCTCGACGGCGGTGTGATTGATGCGGAGATGGACTGCGACCGCTATTTCCCGGAAATGTACAGATATTATTCCAACATTGTGGGCAAATACGGGCGCTTTGTGCAGCGTGCCCTTGCAAAACTCGCAGGAGTGAAGATTGACTATATCTGTAGCACCCACGGACCGGTGTGGCATGAGCGTGCCGGCGAGGTGGTAGCGCTCGTGGATAAACTTTCCCGCCATGAACCGGAGCCGGGCGTAACCATCATCTATGGTTCGATGTATGGCAACACTGCAGAGATGGCGGAAGAGATTGCCCGTGCACTTGCAGAATGCGGCGTGAAAACAATCCGCGTGCACAATGCAGCCTTCTCTTCGATGAGCGACATGATTAGCGACGCCTACCGTTACGAGGGTCTCATCGTGGGCAGCGCCACATATTCCATGTGTCTATTTCCCCCGGTGGAGCAGTTTATGATTGCCATGGAGACCCGCGAAGTGAAAAACAAAGTGTTCGCTACGTTCGGTTCCTTCACCTGGGCTCCCGATGTGGTGAAGAAACAGTTTGAGGCTTTCGCCGAGCGTCTTAAACTGCCGGTGGTAGCCAGTCTCGACATCAAACAGTCGCTTGATTCCGATACGCGTGCCGCAGCCCGCAAGCTCGCAACAGATTTCGCTGCCAAACTCACCAAATAACAACTGCAGTGATTGTCGATATTCTTCTCCTGATAGGGGGGCTCGTGCTCATTCTTGGCGGCGCCAATTATATGACCGACGGCGCTGTGGCCGTGGCCAAAAAAATGGGCATGTCGGATTTCATTGTCGGCCTCACTGTGGTGTCGATGATGACAAGCGCCCCTGAACTCGTGGTGTCAATCACGAGCGCCTTCAATGCATCCACCGATATGGCAATAGGCAATATCGTGGGAAGCAACATCTTCAATATCATGATGATTGTGGGCATTGTGGCCCTGGTGCGCCCAATCACCGTGAAACCCGGCATTCTTGTCAACGAGATTCCCCTCGTGCTGCTTTCGTCGGTGGTTCTTCTCGTGATGGGATGCGCCCCCTGGCTTGATGGCACTCCCATGCAGCTCACCCGTGTGGACGGTATCATCCTGCTGCTCTTCTTTATAGTATTCATGCGCTACACTGTGGCTTCGTCAAAACGGACGACCCCTTCTGAAACCGAGAAAGAGGAATCCAACCGCCGCAAGCCAATGAAGACCTGGGTGGCGCTGGTGGCCCTTGTCGGTGGACTCGCCGCGCTGATTGGTGGCGGCGATATGTTCGTGGATGGTGCCACCGGACTCGCCCGTAGGCTCGGCTGGTCGGAGGCGCTTATCGGTCTTACAATCCTCGCTGCCGGCACATCCCTTCCCGAACTCGCCACCTCCGTGGCTGCAGCCCTGAAGGGATTCCCGGGGCTGTGTCTCGGAAATGTGATTGGCAGCAATATCTTCAATATTTTCATGGTGCTCGGGCTCACAGCCACTATCAAGCCTCTTCAGTTTGGCCAGATTTCGCTTTTCGACCTTCTTGTGCTTGCCGGCTCCTCGCTGCTTTTCTGGATTGTGGGGCGTTTCAACGGTACGCGCCTGATCAAACGCGGTGAGGGCGCACTGATGGTGGCCATCTATGTGGCATATATAGTAACCCTTTACATCACAATGTAATAGCATGTTAGATTTAATTCCCTTGGCGCTTTTCGATGCCAGTCAATTTTTCCAGTGGTTTGTGGACAATGCGAATTATCTTTTCGTTTTTGTCTTTATGATGATAGAGAGCTCATTCATTCCATTTCCTTCGGAGGTGGTGGTTCCTCCGGCTGCATATCTTGCTTGCACGAATGCGGGTGCCGGTGCCGACATGAATATCTATCTGGTGGTGGTGGTGGCTACGCTTGGTGCACTCGCCGGCGCTTTCATCAATTATTATATCGCGCTCTGGGTGGGACGTCCCGTAGTGTATCGTTTCGCCGACACCCGCTTTGCCCATGCTTGCCTTATCGACAGGGCGAAAGTGCAGAAAGCGGAGGATTATTTCGACCGCCACGGCGCCATCTCCACATTTATTGGCCGGTTGATTCCTGCCATACGTCAGCTCATCTCGATCCCGGCAGGCATCAGCAAGATGAATGTGGGCAAATTCGCACTTTTTACAGCCCTCGGCGCTGGAGTGTGGAACATCATCCTGGCTTTCCTGGGCTACTGGCTCTCTCTGCATGTGGCGCCTGCCGACCTCTTCGACAAGGTAGAGGAATATAACCGCTATCTCACATGGGGCGGATACGCTCTTTTCGGCCTGTGTGTGATTTTCATCCTCTACAAGGCCTTCTCCAAGAAGGAACCTAAGGAATAGGAGGCGTAAAGACAATCGAACCTGAAAATAAAAAGAGCCGGGAGATATACTTCCGACTCTTGCTTTATTTTGTAGGGATGATCTTTTTAGAGGGCTTCGAGGGCGGCGATGGCGGCTTTCGGGTCGGGGGCGCCAAAGACATAGCTGCCGGCCACAAGCACTTCCGCTCCGGTCTCCGCCAGGCGACGGCCTGTCTCGAGATTCACTCCGCCGTCGATCTCAATCATGGCGTGGCTGTTGGTTTTGCGCTTCAGTTCCACAAGGTCATGAAGTTTGGTAATGGTGTGCTCGATGAAGGGCTGGCCTCCGAAACCGGGGTTCACCGACATAAGCAACACGAGGTCAAGGTCGCCAATAATGTCCTTCAGCGTATCCACCGGGGTGGCGGGGCAAAGGGTAACGCCCGCCTTCATTCCGGCCTGATGAATCTGCTGTACACAACTGTGCAGGTGGAGACAGGCCTCCTGATGTACATTCATGATTTCTGCTCCGAGGTCGCGCACCTGTGAAATCCACTTTTGCGGCTCCACAATCATCAGATGCACGTCGAGCGGTTTGCGGCACACTTTTGCAACGGCCTTCATTACCGGAAATCCAAATGAGATGTTAGGCACAAACACGCCGTCCATCACGTCGAGATGCAGATAATCCGCGCTCGACTCATTTATCATCTCAAGGTCGGGCATGAGGCTGGCAAAATTTGCCGACAATAATGAGGGTGAAGTTTTCATGGCATTTATAATTTATTTTTAAATTTTGAATTATAGGGCAGTCACTCCGCGACTATCAATCATCAATCATCAATCATCGAGAGGAACTCCTCTTCGCTTACTAGTGGGATGCCGAGTTTCTCACATTTCTCGCGCTTGGCCGGTCCCATATTCTCTCCGGCGAGCACGAAACTCGTCTTCTTCGAGATGCTACCGGCGTTTTTGCCACCCTGCGCCACAATTATATCCTTATATTCATCGCGGCTATGATTACTGAATGTGCCGGAAATCACTATAGTTTTTCCTGCAAGAGCATCGCCGGCAGGCAGCATCTTTTCCTCGCTTAGCTGCATCTGTACGCCTGCGCGTTTGAGGTCTTCGATATTGCGGGTATTTATCGGTTCTCGCAGGAAATCGTAGATGTTCTTGGCAATTACCGGACCAATGTCCTCGATGGCTGAGAGTTCCTCTACCTCCATTTCCTGCATATGATCCATACTTTTGACGGCCATGGCGAGGCGTTTGGCGGTGGTTTCACCCACATTCGGGATCGACAATGCATATATCACTCGTTCAAATGGCACCTGCTTGCTGAGTTCGATGCCGTCGATGATTCGTTTGGCGCTCTTCGGGCCAATGCGGTCGAGAGCAGTGAGTCGTTCTTCGGTAAGGTCATATATCTGGCCGATGCGTTCCACAAGCCCGCATTCATAAAGCAATTCGGCAGTTTCCTCGCCGATGCCGTCGATATTCATCATGCGTCGGGCGCAGAAATGCTCGATGCGTCCAGTGATCTGCGGCCGGCAGCCATATTTGTTTGGACAGCACCAGGCAGCCTCCCCATAGATGCGGGTAAGGGGTGTGCCACATTCGGGGCATTCTGTCACAAACACTATCTTCGCTGCCCCTTCGGGACGTTGCGAGAGGTCAACGCCTGTGATCTGAGGAATAATCTCACCGGCTTTCTCCACATAGAGAGAGTCGCCCTGGTGGATGTCGAGTTCCTGGATAATATCGTCATTATGGAGCGAGGCACGCTTCACGATGGTGCCCGAAAGTTGCACAGGCTCCAGGTTGGCCACAGGAGTCACAATTCCCATGCGACCCGTTTCGAACGATACAAAGCGCAGCGGCGTGCAGGCGCGTTCGGGATTGAACTTGAATGCCACTGCCCAGCGCGGCGACTTTGCGCGATAGCCTAAATTTAGCTGCTGGCGAAGTGAATCCACCTTGAATACGAGGCCGTCGGTGGCCACAGGAAGTTCCTTGCGGTGCTCATCCCAATAGGCGATGAATTCATCCACATCCTGGAGAGTTTTCAGTCGCACCATGGCCTTTGACACCTTGAATCCCCATGTGCGTGCAATCTCCATATTCTCGAAATGCGAATCGGAGGGTAGATGGTCGGAAAGAAGATAATAGAAACGGGCATCGAGATGACGGCGGGCCACCTCGCGGGAATCCTGCGTCTTGAGGGTGCCGGAAGCAGCATTGCGCGGATTGGCGAAGAGGGGCTCCTCATTATAGGCTCGCTCGGCATTGAGTTTTTCGAACACTGCCCAGGGCATCAGAATCTCCCCGCGGATCTCAAACTCTTCTGGCCAGTTGCCCGGCAGAAGTTGTAGCGGAATGCTGCGAATGGTCTTCACATTGGCGGTCACGTCGTCGCCTTGGGTGCCGTCGCCGCGTGTCACAGCGCGAACAAGCCGTCCATGACTATAAGTGAGCGAAATCGACGTGCCATCGAATTTCATCTCTCCAACGATGTCGAATTCCTCCCCCTCAAGAGCCTTGCGAACCCTCTCAAACCATTCGTCTACCTCCCCAACGGAATATGTGTTGGCCAGCGACATCATCGGCCGGGCATGCACCACATGCTCAAAGCCCTTCGAAAGGTCGCTGCCCACGCGCTGTGTGGGCGACAGCGGATCATAAAATTCCGGATTCTCCTTTTCAAGCCGTTCAAGCTCTTTGAGCAGGTGGTCGAAATCATAATCCGAAATGGTGGGGGCATTAAGCGCATAATAGTTATAGTTATGCCGGTTGATCTCCTGACGGAGACCTTCAATCTCTTCGCGTGGTGTCATAGCAATGTATTTTGGGTTTTAGGGGAGTGCTGATTCTGAATGTAGGGATACTCCACATCCCAGAGAAACAACGCTTCGGCAGGCATGGAGGTTCCGGCAGAGCATCTGTCTTTTGCCTCCACCACTCTTTGAAATCCATCGATATCCAGTTTCCCTCTTCCCACGTTCACAAGCGTACCTACCACAGCCCTGACCATATTGCGGAGAAACCTGTCGGCTGCTATGGTGAATTGGATTCCGGGTATGCCGAAATCATTATGCCATGGCTCCCAGAGAGCGGTGTCCACTCTGCAGATATTGGTTTTGGCATCAGAATGCAATTTGGCAAAAGATGTGAAGTCGTCGGTGTGAAGAAGGATTGCGGCGGCCTCATTCATGGCGTCAATGGCGAGTGGGGAGGGGGACTGCCACGACATATGGCGCAGGAAGGGGGATTTTTCGAAGGTTACGAAATAGCGGTAAGTGCGACGTGTGGCGTCGAAGCGGGCATGCGCGTCATCGGCCACAGGAATCAGCCTGCGGATGGCAATCTCACGACCGCACAAACGATTGATGCCGCGGAGGAAAGCCGCGGCATCAGCTATGGGATGATCAGAGTCGAAATGCGCATACATTCTGCGGGCATTCACGCCGGTGTCGGTGCGTCCCGCTCCCACAATAGGGGTGGAAGTGCGCAGCAGGATAGAGAGGGAATCCTCTATCCGTTCCTGCACGCTGATGGCATTCGGCTGACGCTGCCAGCCATGAAA
Organism: uncultured Muribaculaceae bacterium; assembly: GCA_905209725.1. GTDB lineage: Bacteria > Bacteroidota > Bacteroidia > Bacteroidales > Muribaculaceae > Lepagella. Next base: position 4,297 of record CAJLTZ010000023.1, on the reverse strand, counting down.
CGCCGAGCCGTCGTAGGCCAGTTCCAGAAAATACCGCATCGCTCCTATAGGGTCTAATGAGAATGTTCAGTCGCGTTCCAGATATGTGTATCCGTAAAGTCCGGAACGGTAATTATTGAGGAACTGGCGTCCTTCGTCGGCAGTGATCACGCCACGTTTCAGAGAGGATGCCACCCATGATTCGAGATTGCGCACGAGTTTCTTCGGGCTGTATTCCACATAATCAAGCACATCGGCCACAGTTTCACCGTCGATCACCTGTGCAATCTCATAGCCATCCTTAGAGAGGGTAACGTGCACGGCGTTGGTGTCGCCGAAGAGATTGTGGAGGTCGCCGAGAATCTCCTGATATGCACCTACAAGGAACACGCCAAGGTAATAAGGTTCCGAGCCCTTGATTTCATGCACGGGCAAAGAATACGAACATCCCTGAGGAGCCACGAAGCGGGATATCTTTCCATCGGAGTCGCAAGTCACGTCCTGAATGGTGCATTCATGGGTGGGTTTCTCGTCCAGCCGTGAGATGGGCATTATAGGGAACATCTGGTCGATGGCCCAACTGTCGGGCAGCGACTGGAAGAGTGAGAAATTGCAGAAATATTTTTCGGGGAGCATGCGCGCAGCTTTGCGGAGCTCTTCCGGCGGATGCTTCATGGATCTGGTGAGGTCGCGCACATCGCGTGCCACGCTCCAGAAAAGTTTCTCAATCTGTGCGCGGGTCTTCAGGTCGAGCAGCCCGAGGCTGAAACGCTCCAATGCCTCTTCACGGATCTGAAGGGCGTCGTGCCAGTCCTCAAACACACGCGACTGGTCGATTTTGTCCCAGATATTATAGAGTTCCACAGCCAGTTCATGTGGATTTTCTCCCAAAGTTTCGTCATCGCGCCAAATGGGAAGTTGTGCAGTTTCGAGCACCTGTATAATCAATACGGAATGATGGGCTGTGAGCGAACGTCCGCTTTCAGTGATAATGTTGGGCTGGCGCAGATTGTTTTTTTCGCAGACATCCACAAGAGCCGACACGGAGTCGTTGACATATTCCTGGATGGAATAATTCATGGAGTTTTCGCCCGATGAAGAGCGTGTGCCGTCATAGTCCACTCCAAGGCCGCCACCTATGTCCACGAAGTCGATGTTGAATCCTGCCTTCGAAAGCTGCACATAGAATTGCATCGCCTCGCGGAGAGCATTCTTAATGCGGCGGATTTTGGTGATCTGGCTCCCGATGTGGAAATGAATAAGTCGCAGACAGTCGGCCATCTTGTTTTTCTCAAGATATTCAAGGGCAGTAAGCAGTTCGGAGGAATTGAGTCCGAATTTGCTTACATCGCCTCCAGACTCTTCCCATTTTCCTGAGCCAGAAGAAGAGAGCTTGATTCTGATGCCGATATTGGGTTTGATTCCCAGGCGTTTCGACACGCTGGAGATAAGTTTCAACTCATTTATCTTTTCCACCACAAGGAAGATTCTCCGTCCCATTTTCTGAGCGAGCAGGGCAAGTTCCACATAATCCTCATCCTTATAGCCGTTGCAGACGATGATGGAATTTTCGTGAGTGTTCACGGCGAGCACGGCGTGGAGTTCGGGCTTGGAGCCGGCCTCCAGGCCAATGTTGTATTTATTTCCGTGGCTTACGATTTCATCCACCACCGGGCGCATCTGATTCACCTTGATGGGGTAAACGATGAAGTTTTTCGCCTTGTAGTTGTATTCCTCAGCGGCACGTTTGAAGCATTCGGAGATTTTTCTGATTCTGTCGTCGAGGATATCTGGAAAACGAAGCAACAATGGAGCATCCACATCGCGGAGCTGGAGAGTGTCCATCACCTCTTTGAGGTCGATAGCCGCGCCGCCGGGGCGGGGTGTGACCTGCACATGGCCGGCTTCATTGATAGAAAAATATTTGAGGCCCCAGCCCGGCACATTATAGGCCTCGGCTGAATCCTCAATACGCCATTTTCTCATTCTTTCAATGGGTGTTATAGATATGAATTTCTTGTTAATCAGTTTGATGAAGCATCAATTGGCTTCCTGTTGGCTTGAACGGCCGAGCAATTCCACCTGGTCGACGATAATCTCCGTGATTCTTCTGCGAATCTTGAGCTTATCCTCATATTCGCGGCTTTTGAGGCGGCCTTCCACATAGATTCGCGATCCTTTTCTTATATAGCGCTCCGCGAGACGGGCGTTCTGGCCGGTCATCACGAGTCGGTGCCATTCAGTGATTTCGCTCTGGGTGACGGGGTTACGCTCGTTGGTGGCGAGCGAAACGTATGCTATCGGTCGATCCGGCTCCGGATAGCGCATCTCCGGGTCGTTGCCGATATAGCCTATCAATATCACTTTATTCACCGACATTACTCCGTGGTTTTAGGGTTGTGTGATTGCGAATTGCGGAATGCCGACCAAAACGCTGAAGGCTTCAGGCGTCATTGCGTTTGCAAATATAATAAAAATTAATGAATATCCCTTATTTACCTATGTAAAACATTTCTCAGAAAAGTCGAGGAGCGACTTCACTGCTTATTTATCCGTAAAAAGGGATGTCATTATCGGGAGAGGCGTCCACAGGCTGATAGTCGATAGCCTTTAGTGCGAGTCCCGTGCGCTCGTGCAGTCCGAACATCAGGTTCATCACATGCACAGCCTCACCGGCGGCGCCGCGCAGACGGCAGTCGGCTGCCACGCTCAGTGTCACTCTGCCCGATGAAGGCATGCCGGGAGTCACGATGCATTTGTTGGTGCCGGCCACTTCCGACACTCCCGTCTTTTGCGTCACGGCAAAGGCGAAATTATGGTCGGAGTAGATTTCATAGAGATCAAGTAGGGCGGCATAGTCGAGCGCGCATTCCATCTCGATTTCCATGATGGCCGAGCGCCGCGACTTAGATTTGGCAGCTTTGATTTCCACATTGCCCTCAAAGCTCCGCTGAGCCTCGCGCAAATGATATTCAATTTCCTGCCGAGCCTTCTCGATGGAATATTCCTCAAGGATCGCCTCCGGAGCGGAGAGAGAGATGCTGATGTCGCCGCGCAATAGAAGATGCAGGGCAAGGGGATATAATGCCACCAGCGCCATTGACGCAAACGGAGAGGGGAGGAAAGCGGCAGTGCTTCCGCGCACAAGAAGTTTGCGATAAATTTCCGGAAGACCATATACAGTGCCCGAGGCAGTCATGTCCACACCCTTCACCGGATGAAAGCATATGATTTTCAGGTCGGGGCGCTCCATGCGAAGGTGATTGAAGCCGGAGGCGTCGATTGAGTTGCCGCACACGAAGAGCACGTCGCATTTCTGATAATCGATGGTGGAAGTGAAGGTAAGGTCCGTTTCTCCTATCAGCCCGTGATGACGGGATGTGATTGGTCGTCCCTCATGTCCTGCGGCCTGCGCCGCTACAATCTCCACATCAGGATGCATCGCAAGGATGCGTATCAATTCGCCACCTTCATCGGTGTGGCCACCCAGAATCGCTGCTTTTATCATATTTTATTTATCGGTTAATATATAGGCACTTTCCTGTCGATTGGTAGCACCTTGGAGAGAGCATGTGTGGCCTGTTCGTGAGTGATGCCTTCACGAAGCACGGCTATTATGGTATTGGTTCCCGGCACAGTGCCGAGGATCTCAGGCGGATTGCACATTTCTATATCGTAGGCAATTCCCTGCGCATAGCCGTTGCGGGTCTTGATCACGGCGAGGTTGCCCGAGAAGGTGAGCGACACGAATCCTGTCTGATGATTCGCCCTGATCTGATGGTGTCCGTTGGCCAATAATTTGTCTTTAAGGTCGTTGCTGTCAGGAAGGATATACATATATGATCCTGAGTCGGTAGCGACCTTTGATATCTTCAGCATTTTCATGTCACGGCTCAGCGTGGCTTGTGTTACTTTGTAACCATGCTCGTAAAGCGCATTGGATAACTCTTCCTGACTCCCGATGCTGCGGGTTTTGATGAGCTCGACCATCAGCTCAACTCTTTTTTTTCGATTTTTCATGCTTCATGTAGTTAAAAATTTGATATTAGGAATGTTCTATGACCCCATCCCACAAAAAATGTCATCGCAGTGCGACTGATTTTTTTTGGTGTAAGCAAATTATCCGGATAGTAGTTAGTAATCAAGATAGATTTGTTCCTTGTCGGGCAAATTTAGTAATAAAAATCCGAATAATTAAAATATTTGCGAAAAAAATAATAATTTTTTTTGCATTCATCCTGCCGGCTAAAAATTTCACTTTTAATAAGACCCCATCCCATAAAAAATGTTAATGCAGGGGCGACCGATTTTTGATGCA